>JBKHDA010000078.1:0-8114 GCA_046541575.1 Halanaerobium sp.
TAATCTGCACCAAAGAAAGAGGAAACTTTGGTGACAGCGGACGCGACAGGGAGACCGCAGCCAATAGCTTTCGTTTCAGAGCAACGTCCCATCTCTGAACACTCTACGCCTCCTGCCTACTCTATCACTATATTGTCTTAAATTTATTATAACCTATTTACCTGAAATTTTAAAGTAATTTAAAACAATCCAGATATTTTTCCATTTTCATCAATATCAATATCTTCAGATGAAGGTCTTTTGGGTAATCCTGGCATTGTCAGTACAGGTCCGGTCATAACAACTAAAAAACCGGCTCCTGCAGAAAGATTAATTTCTTTAACATTTATTCTAAAACCGCTTGGACGCCCTTTAAGGTTGGGATTATCGGAAATTGAGCTCTGAGTTTTAGCCATACAGACTGGTATATCAGCATAACCCTGTTCTTTGTATTTTTTAATCTGGGCCAGTGCTCTATCACTATAATCTACACCATCTGCTCCATAAATTTCAGCAGCAATTGTTTCAATCTTTTCTTTAATTGGAGCATTTTCATCATAGAGAAATTTAAAATTGCTTTCTTCATTTTCTAAAACATCCACAACTGCCTTGGCAAGTTCCTCTCCGCCTTCTCCACCTTTAGCCCAAACTTCAGATAAGGCTACATTAACATCTAGTTTTTCGCATTTTTCTCTAACTAATTCTAATTCTGCCTCAGTATCATCAGGGAATCTATTAATAGCCACAACTGTAGGAACACCAAACTTATGAACATTTTCTAAATGTTTTTCTAGATTATCCATACCAGCTTCTAAAGCTTCAAGATTTTCTTTTTTTAAATCATCTAATTCCACTCCACCATGCATCTTTAGCGCTCTTATAGTTGCAACCAAAACAGTAGCATCAGGATTTAAATCAGCAAATCTAGATTTTATGTTATAGAATTTCTCTGCTCCCAGGTCAGCACCAAAACCCGCTTCAGTAACAGTGATATCTCCCAGTTTCATAGAAAATTTAGTGGCCATTACACTATTACAGCCGTGAGCAATATTGGCAAATGGTCCACCATGAATAAAAGCAGGTGTATTTTCTAAAGTTTGAACGAGATTAGGTTTTATTGCATCTTTTAAAAGTGCTGTCATTGCTCCTTCAACTTTTAGATCATGGGCAGTTACACTCTCACCATCATAAGTATAACCAATAACAATTTTACCGAGCTTTTCCTTAAGTTCCATCAGGTTATTGGCTAAACATAAAATTGCCATAATCTCAGAAGCAACAGTAATCAAAAAGCCATCTTCTCTGGGCTGACCATTAATTTTTCCTCCCAGTCCAACTACAGTATTTCTTAAAGAACGATCATTCATATCAACAGCTCTCTTAAAAGAAATTTGAGTTGGATCAATATTTAGTTCATTACCCTGTTTAATATGATTATCGATAACTGCAGCCAGTAAATTATGAGCAATTCCTATTGCGTGAATATCCCCGGTAAAATGAAGATTAATATCCTCCATCGGAATTACCTGGGCATAACCTCCACCAGCTGCTCCACCTTTAATTCCCATAGTAGGTCCTAAAGAAGGTTCTCTAATTGCAATTACTGCATTTTTTCCTATTCTATTTAAAGCCTGACCTAAACCAACAGTAGTAGTAGTTTTACCCTCTCCAGCTGGAGTAGGAGTTATTGCAGTCACTAATACCAGTTTGCTGTCAGAATTATCGGATAGATTATTTAAAACATCTAATTTCACTTTTGCCTTGTATTTACCATATAGTTCTAAATCATCTTCTTTTAAACCAATTTTTTCAGCAATCTCTGTAATTTCTTTCATTTCTGCTTCCTGAGCAATTTGAATATCACTTTTCACTATACTTCCCCCTCAGATAATTTGTTTGAAAATTTAAATTATACTTAATTCTTATTATAATATTTCAATATAATTTAATTAATTCCTGCTTTGATAATAATTTCACTTATATTTTCTTTGTTCATATTTTAAGCTGTTTTCTGGAATTGAAAAATGTTTTTGCACCTCTATTAACCATAAAAAACACAGTCAGAGTTACACTACCTAAAATCCCCATCATAATTGCGATCTGATATTTTATAGCAATTATGGGAGAAGCACCTGCCAGAATCTGCCCTGTCATCATACCCGGTAAAAATACAATGCCCATTCCCATCATTGAGTTAATTGTAGGTAATACAGCATTATAGAAAGCTCTATTGCTAATCTCTTTAACTGCAGTTTCCGGTTCAGCTCCCAGCATCAAATAATTTTCAATCAAATCTTTATTATCTCTAAAGCCGTTTATTAAATGATTGACTCCCAGAGAAATACCTGTCATTGAATTTCCGATCAGCATTCCGGAAAGTGGAATAAAATAATCAGCTCTAAACCAGGGATCAATACCTACTACAACCAGCACAAAAAAGAAAATGCTAATTGAGGTCCCCAAAAACATTGAGCCGGCTATTATAGCTTTTAGTTTTTTAGATATCTGTGCATTAACTCTGCCATAAATATTATAGATTGCAAAAGCTTCCATAACCAATAAAATTAATAAACTGTAAAATGGATTTTGATTGGCAAAAACATATTCTAAAACAAAGCCCACTGCAACTAATTGAATAGTCATTCTGACTGAAGCCAGCAGAATTTCACCTTTGTGCCCAATTTCTTTCTGCTTGACAATAAATAATAATACTAAAACAAATATATAGGCAAATATCAGCTGAAAAATTTGAATATTTATTATCTCCCTCTCCATCATATTCACTTCCCTTCGAATTAATTATCCTTAATTAATTCAACCATTTACAATTTTACCGGATTCAATATTGATTATTCTATCAGCAAATTTTTCTGCAATATCTGGACTATGAGTAACCATAATCAAAGTTCTATCATTTTCTCGAACATAATCAACTACCATTTTGATTATCTTTTCTTCTGTTTTTTTATCTAATGAAGATGAAGGCTCATCTAAAAGCAGTACTTCAGGTTCCAGCAGCATAACCCTCGCCAGAGCCAGACGCTGTTTTTCTCCCCCGGATAAATTATCAGCATTATCGTCAAGGTTTTGGGGCAAAGAAACCTTTTGTAAAAGTTCTTCGTAATTTATATTTTTAGAAATTTCATTATCAGCAATTTCTTCTGTTATCTTGAAATTATCTTTGATACTTCCTTTAAAAATTTTTGGATCCTGAGGCAGCATCACAACCTCTCTCCTTAATTGGACTGGATCATATTGTTCAATATCTTTATCTTTATAACTTATCTTACCCTGATCAGCTGTAATCATATTATTCAGCAGTCTTAAAAAAGTAGTTTTTCCACCCCCACTGCTGCCGAGAATTGCTGTTACAATATTTTCTTCCAGTTCTGCTTTTTCTACATTTATTATATCTTTAAATTTAATATTTTCCAATTTAAACATAACTAATCCCCTCTTCTTTTGTTGACTCACTTTTATAGTGAGAATAAAAATTTTCACAGCTAAAAAAATTTAATTAGTCCATAATTTCTTCAGATAGCTCTTTCGTCTTAGCCTTAACTTCATCTAAAACTTCTTCTCCTTTTTCAGTAAGCCTATAATATTTTCTTACCTTGCCATCAATGGTCTTTTCTTCACTGCTCAGTATTCCGTCAGCTTCCATTGAATGAAGAATAGGATAAATTGTACCAGAACTGACTTCATAACCGTGGCTTTTTAGTTCCTCAATCATCCAGAGCCCAAAAAACTCTTCTCTTTTTGCATGATAAAGAATATGAATTCTCATAAAAGCTAAAAATAACTTTCTTAAAATTTTATTTTCCATTATTTCACCTCTTTATCGAATTTCGTTATTGAATTATATTATAGCATTCCGATAATAAAATTAAAAGTTAAAAGATTACATTTTTATAAGCAAAAGTTAAAGCGACCAGCTTAAAGCTGATCGCTTAAATAATCTTATCTATATTTAGCCATTCTGCGGCTCAGGTTGGAAAGTAGTAATAATACTTTCTTTTTCATCCTGTTCTCCATCAGAATCATCTGTATCTTCTATTCTATCTTTTTCTGGATCTCCAGTGATTTCTTCACCTCTCATCAAACGTTTAATCTGATCAGCATGTAAAGTCTCATATTCTTTCAGAGCTGAAACAATTTTTTCCACTGTCTCAGAATTATCTCTCAGAAGTCTTTCGGCTTTGCTGTAGCATTCCTCAACCATTTTGCTTATCTCTTTATCAATTCGAGCAGCAACTTCTTCACTGTAATTTCGCTGACGAGAAATATCTCTACCCAAAAAGACCTGCTGATCATGTTTCTGACCTAAGGTTAAAGGACCTAAATTTTCACTCATTCCATATTCAGTTACCATCGCTCTGATAATTTGAGTTGCTCTTTCAATATCGTTTTGAGCACCTGTACTAATATCATCAAGGAAAATTGCTTCAGCAGCTCTTCCTCCCATTAAGCTGGTAACCTTATCCAGAAGCTGTCCTTTGGTCATAAAGTTCTGATCATCCGACGGAAGAGGTACCGTAAATCCACCTGCTCTACCGCGAGGAATAATTGTAACTTTATGAGTTCGATCAGCATGCTCCAGTAGTTCACCAAGCAGAGCATGTCCAGTCTCATGATAGGAAACAAGATTTTTTTCTTCTTCAGAAACCACTTTGCTTTTTCTAGCAGGTCCAGCAATCACACGATCAATAGCATCATCAAATTCCTTCATTGCAATAATTTTCTTTGATCTTCTGGCTGCTAAAATAGCTGCTTCATTAGCTAGATTTTCCATGTCTGCACCTGTAAATCCAGGAGTTCTTTTAGCAAGAACCTCTAAATCAATGTCATTACCCAGTGGTTTATCCTTCACGTGTATTTCTAATATTTTTTGTCTTCCAAGTCTATCAGGTTTATCTACCATTACCTGACGATCAAAACGTCCAGGTCTTAATAATGCTGGATCTAAAACATCAGGTCTGTTGGTTGCAGCCATTAAAATAATACCTTCATTTGGTTCAAATCCATCCATTTCAACTAAAAGCTGATTTAATGTCTGTTCCCGCTCATCGTGACCGCCTCCAAGGCCAGCACCACGCTGACGACCAACAGCATCAAGCTCATCAATAAAGATAATACAGGGAGAATTCTTTTTACCTTTTTCAAATAAATCCCTGACTCGAGATGCACCAACACCAACGAACATTTCAACAAAATCAGAACCACTGATAAAGAAGAAAGGAACTCCAGCTTCTCCTGCAACTGCTTTTGCCATTAAGGTTTTACCAGTTCCTGGAGGACCAACCATCAGTACTCCTTTAGGTACTTCCGCACCCAATTCAGTAAATTTATCCGGTTTCTGTAAAAATTGAATTACTTCCTGCAGTTCCTCCTTTACCTCATCATAATTAGCAACATCTTCAAAAGTTACATTAACATCACTTTCATTCAGTTTAGCCTTGCTTTTACCAAATGACATCATTTTACTGCCGCCACCCTGCATTTTCTGCATAATAAAAATCCAGGCGACAATTAAAATTACTACAGGTAAAATATAACTTAAAATATTAATCCACCAGGGTGTTGTTGGCTGTGGTTTAGTATTAATGTTCACATCACCAGCTCTTAATTCCTGCATTAAAGAAGGAATTGCTTCCGGTGGAACTGGAACTTTAAATTCTCTATTATTAAATGTACCTGTCACTTCCTGATTACCGATAATAGTTACCTCATTAATATTATCATCTTCAACCTCCTGCAGAAGATTTGTGTATGTAAAATCTTCTATAGTTGAAGGTCCCTGCTGCATAAAAAATTGAGCAACTAATATTGATATAGCAATCAGAATTAAATAAAATCCTATATTTTTAACAAACTTATTCAAATTTATTTACCTCCCCTACGACTTAAATCATATACAGTAAAATATTATAACACAATATTTATATTTTGTAAATGAAATGCCTTTAGCTTATATATTTTTTAATTTAAAAGTTAAAACAAAAAGTCAGACTACTAAAGTATATTATAAACTATCAATATTAAATTTCAATTAAAATTTACATAAATATAAATATTATTCTTTAAGCCGGTGAGTATTTTATATATATAACTTCTCTTTTAAAACACCAATAAATGAAAGATTTCTATATTTTTCTGCAAAATCAAGTCCATAACCAACAACAAATTTATTAGGAATTTCAAAACCATTAAAATCTGCATCCATCTCTTTTTTTACTCTTCTATCTGGTTTATCCAATAAAGTAACAACCTTTATACTTTTAGGATTACGTGTTTCAAGCATATCTACAACATGTTTTAGAGTTCTACCGGTATCAATAATATCTTCTACAATTAAAAGATGTCTTCCTTCAATATTTTCTTCCATATCTTTAATAATTCTTACAACTCCGGAAGATTCTGTAGAAGCTCCATAACTTGAAACATCCATGAAATCAAAAACAACAGGCAAATCTATTTCCCTTGCCAGATCAGCCATAAATAAAATTGCTCCCCTTAAAATACAGAGCATTACAATATCATCATCATGATTATAACTATCTGTAATTTCTTTCCCCAGTTCTGAAATTCTCTGCCTCAGCTCTTCCTCATCAATAATTACCTCTTGAATATCTTCTGTAAAAACAGTATTTTTTCCCATTGTGATCCTCCTAATTATATTTTAATTTCAAAATTAAAACCTTATCTGTTTCTTGAGTAATCTTATATTCATCAGAAATTTTATGTGGAACAAGCCAGAGAATATTATCCTCAGCATCTACCAGTAATAAAAGCTGTTCCCTCTCATATTTTGGAATCTTTTTATCAATTAAAATATCCTTAACTTTTTTATGACCTTTCATCCCAAGAGGAACAAATTTATCCCCTGCTTTTCTATTCCTGATAAATAAGGGTAAGTTTATTCTTTCATAATCAAATGCGGCCTGTTGAGGATTATCCGAAAAAGTAAAATCATTAATATTAACGATTTCTGCTGTAAAACTTCTATTCTCATCAATTTTAGTTTCAGCTACCAGTTCAAGCTTAATTTTATTTACTGCTTTTGTCTGCAGCTTTGCTTTCTTTAAAAAAACTAAACTGGAATAACTTATTTCAACTCTGATTCCAGAAGCAATATCCACTCCCCGACCGGTTTTCTTATCATTAATTAGCTTTTCTATTTCAAAAATATGATCAAGATATAGATCTTCAAGATTATCATTGAGCTGATCATAGATTTGTCTGTATATTCTCCGCTGTAAAACCTGTTCAATATTTTTGAATTTCTTAAAATCAATAATAATTTTTTTATCATTTTTTTCTTTTATTATTTTTTTATATTCTTTTGCAGCCAGATGTTCTAGAAAATCATTTTCTGCTTCCAGCAGATTACTGCTGCGGGCTATAACTTCTCTTGCTTTATTATTAATTTTTTGTTCAACAATTGGAAAAATCTCATTACGAATTACATTTCTGCTGTAAATGCTCTTTTGATTACTGCTGTCAAATCGAGGCTCTAAATTGTTTTGATAACAGTAATTTAAAATTTCCTTTTTTTTAAATTTAAGCAGTGGATGGATAATCTGAATACCATTAAATTCTGCCGCTTTTTTTATTCCACTCAGGCCCTTTAGTCCACTCCCTCTAAATAAATTTAAGAGAACAGTTTCTGCCTGATCATCTCTGTGATGTGCAAGTGCTAATAAATCAAAATTATATTTATCAATAATTTCTTTGAAAAATTTAAATCTTTCTTTTCTGGCTGCCGCCTCTGCAGAAAGATTTTTATTTTTTATTATTTCAGGTAAATTCACCTGTCTTCTGAAAAATTGAATCTCCTTTTTTTTAGCAAATGCTTCAACAAAATCAGCTTCAGACTTGGATTCATCTCTAAACATATGATCTAAATGTGCAGCAGCAATTTCTAGCTCAAAATCGTTTTTGAATCTATAAAAAAGATCCAGCATTGCTAAAGAATCAGGTCCTCCAGAAACTGCAAGCAGTAATTTTTTGCAGTCAGCAAGCAGATTATTTTCGCTGATGAATTTTTTAAATCTAGCCTCCATTACAAAAGCCTCCATAAATAAACTTAATTCTATATTTTTATACAAGAAAATATAAGCCTGCAGATTACTATA
>JBKHDA010000079.1:0-7827 GCA_046541575.1 Halanaerobium sp.
AATAGATATAGAAGAATATGGTAAAGATCCTGGTGGAGATGGAATGAATAACGAATATGCAATTTACTGGCCAGTTGATATAAGATCTAATGATGATATTGGTGTACTATTAGAAGAAGATATCAGTAATAAAATAGAAGATCAAAATTCGGAAACTATTAAAGTATGGCCCTATACTGGTGATGAAAATCCTGATATGACAGTTAATTTAAGCCTGTATAATGAACACAATCGTGAGCAAAATACAGAGAATACAGAGATGCCTGACGAACCAAATGGTAATAGATACGTTGGTCCTGAAAAATTAAATAGTGGTGTTAATGATTGGACTCTGGGATTAAACGCTACAGTTACCGATGAAGGTATGGATAAAATCGATCCTGAAACTTATGAGGGTACAGTGACATTAACTGTATATGGTGAATAAATAGTAAATTTTTTAGGGGAGAGATTAATCTCTCCCCTAAAAATATATGATCTATTTGAAAAAACAATATAATCATATTTATAGAACTTATTATACATCACTAATTTTCCATTAATTTAGGCAAGAGATGAAGTTTTAAGATTTTTTATTATGATTGTGTAGGAGGTTTTTCAAATTATGAATAAATTTATTATTCATAGTATTGCGGTATTATTTTTTGCGTTTTTATTAGCTATAATTATTTCATATCCTATAAAAGCCATAGGTGTCCAGCCTCTTGTTTTTGATTTAGAGATGGAACCAGGGGAAACAAAAGAATTCCAATTAGAATTAACTCCCGAAAATAATGAAGAAAATGCTGTTTTAAACCTCTATTCATTTACACAGCAGGAAACAGGTGGTCTAGCCTATGAAGAAGGCAATCCAGAAGAACATAATGTTTTAAACTGGCTTGATTTACCGGAAGAAGTTACTGTGCCTCCGGGCGAAGAAACCACGGTCACAGGAGAAGTATCTGTTCCCTATGATGTTCAGGGCTCTCATACAGCAGTTGTGATGGTGGAACCTGTAGTAGAAAACGAGGAAGGAGTAACTCTGCAGGTCCGCTATGCTGTTCGAGTTAATATTCATGTTGATTCATCCGGTTTGAGAGAAGATATTGAACTGCAGAATTTTGAACTTACAGCAGATGAAAATGATCGCCCGGTAATTTCTACTCGACTCCACAATAATTCTTCCCTGCTCTATGATGCAGCTGGAGAGGTAACTATTCGGGATCAGAACCGACAGCTGATAGAAAGAGTAACTTTGAGAAGTGATTATGCTGCCGAGAATAATAATGATGCCACCACAATTTATCCTGATTCAGAAGTTGTATTTGACGGTCAGATTACAGAAGTCCTGCCGGCTGGAGAATATGATCTGCAGCTATTTTTAAGATATGCTGACGGCAGACAGCTAATTGAAAGAAAAACGGTTGAAGTGGGAGATCAGTTTGTTGATTCTGAGACAATGGAATATATAGAAGTTGAGCCGGAAACTATTAATCAGGAACTCCGCCGTGGAGGAGCTCATACTGAACCGATAAATATCAGTAATCGAACCGGTGATCAGGTAGATGTTCAGCTTTCAACTCAAGAAATCAAATCTAATTATGAGCATTCACTTTTAGATAAGTTTGAACTGCAGCTGCGGGGAGAACAAAACACCACAATTGAAGGCAGAAGATCAGTCAGGCCGGTGTTGATTGTTAGATCACCGCGGGAGGATATAGAAGACGGCGGCTATTATGACCAGCTTCAGATTAATGTTTTTGATCCAGAAACTGAAGAACAGCTGCAGAGTAAAACTATAGATCTTGCCTTTGTTGTAGGAGAAGATTTTGATTATGGAGCAGAAATTCAGGACCTGCAGGCTAAAAGAACTGGAGAAGAAGTTCTTTTCAGCAGCACTGTTTTAAATCAGAGCGATATCCACTTTGCTCCTCAGGCCCGTGTTTATTTAAAACAGGATGAAGAAGTCATGGAAACAATTAATCTTGAACTGGCAGAGGAAGAGGATTATATTTTACCGGAAATGACCGGACTTTTAAGGACACGGGTTGAGAATATTGAGGCAGGTGAATATACAGCAGAAGTTACAGTTCTAGAGGGAGAAAATGAGATATCAGTCAGAGAATTTGAACTGGAAATTGCTTCTGAAGAGGAGGAATCACAATGAAAAATAAACAGATAATTATTATTTCTCTGGTTTTGACTGCTTTTTTAGTCTTAGCATCTTTTGCAGTCAGTGCTGATTCGGACCACAGTCAAGCTACTCAGAAAATATTAGATGAAATTGACTCAGAAAAGAGCAGTCAGGAGGAAGTTTCAAAAAATGAAAGTCAAGAAAAAAAAGAAGAAACTGAAAATGAGTCTGAACAGAATGAAGAAGATGTAAAAGAAGAAAAAAATAAAGACGAATCGGAAGAAAAAGAAAAAGATCAGGAGCCTCTTGTTTCCACTGTTTTTTTTGAGACAGATATCAGGGAGGCTTTAAATGAAGTTGCAATGCAGACCGGGGTCAATATTATTTATGATGAAACTGTAGTCGGTACTGTTACCCTTGACCTTAAGGAGGTACCACTGGAAAAAGCTCTGGAGATGATGTGTATCAGCGGCGGTTACAGTTACCGCAAGGTTGATGATTATTATCTTGTGGGTTTGCCATCTCCCGAAAGTCCAATGTTTGAGGAGTTAACTGTAACCGAAACAATTGAGCTTGACTATATTGAGGCTGCTGAAGCTGTTGAATTATTGCCTCCGTTTTATTCAGATTTTGTTAGTACCAGTGACAGTGAAGAAAATGAACAGATTTTGACAATTAGTGCTCCAGAGGCAATAATTAAGGAATTCAAAAATGATCTAAAAGAAATTGATACTCCTGACAGAGAAATAATGGTTGAAATTATAGTAACTGAGGTTTCCAGTGAGGTAATAGAAGAGTATGGTTCTGATCTCTTTGGGCTGACAACTGAATCAGGTTCTGAAATGGAAAGTATGGAATATGATGGCAGTAGCTTTCTTTTTGAAGCAGCAGATTCTGCCGGTCAGATTATGGCAGAATTAAAAGCTCTGGAGGAAAAAGAAAAGGCAGAAATTAGAGCCAACCCCAGCATCAGAGTTAGCGATGGCGAATCAGCCAACCTCTTTATCGGAGAAGAGCGGGTCCTGATTCTGGAAAGAGATGAGGCTGATGATATTTTAGAAGAGGTAGAAATTGGGGTGGCAATGGAAGTTACTCCCGAACTGCTGGGTGATCAGCAGATAAAAATGAATATAGCGCCTGAAGTGAGCAGTTTTAGTGAAGAAAGAGATCAGCAGCTGATTGTCCGCCGCAGTGAACTGCAGTCAGTGGTCAGGGCTGAAAACGAAGAAACTATCACTATGGCTGGAATGACTTTAAATGAAGTGATGGATTATGAGAGTGCGGTCCCGGTGCTGGGAGATATTCCTTTAGTTCGCTGGCTTTTTAGGGAAGAAACAGAAGGCCAGGGAGAAAGAGAACTGCTTGTTTTGGTTACTCCGAGAATTATAAGTGAGTGATCTATATGGGATATAGATTATTAGTCGTGACAATAATTTTAGTCATGATTTTTCTCCCAATCTCTGTGGTTTCTGCTCAGGAAATAGCCGGACTGGAGGAAAGTTATGTTTACAAACCGGAATATTTACCGGCAGATATTTTACAAAAAGAGTTAAATTTAGAAGATTTACGAGCAGAAGTGATTAATGAAAAAGGCTATCTACTCCTCCAGGGAACACCCGAAAAAGTAGCAGAAGCAAGGGATATATTGGCTGATATTGATAGTCAGGAAAGTTCCTATCAGGTTAAATATACGTTAACAATTATGGATTTAAGTCAAGAAGATTCACGGGAAATGGAGCTCCTTTCGGCCGCACTTAGTTCGGAAACTGAGGCAGATAGTGAATTTTTAGCTGAAGATAAACTTTTAGAATTCAGTTCCTTAGGATCTATTGAATCTCTGCAGTCTAAGCTAATTTCAGAGACTGATAGAAGTTATCAGAAAGCCAGACCAGCAGTAATTACTGCCCTTGGAGAAAGTGGTAGTATTTCTATGGAAGAAGAATTTTTTGGGATGGAAGAAGAAATTATAAATCCAGATGAAACCAGTTTAGAAATCAGCTTTAATCCGGAGCAGATAAACAGCAAAGGAGAGATTAAATCCCGGCTTGGGGTAGAACTCGATGAAGTTCAAAAACTGGATACTGCCACCTGGCTTAAGCCGGGGAAAAAGACTCTGCTTGGTTTAATGTCTTTAACACAGAAGCAGGAAGGAAGTTCAATCTTCAAAAAAAATGATAGCAAACAAAGAAGAAATTTTGTAGTCTATGTTAGAGCCGAAATTATAAATAAAAATCCGAAAATTTCAGCTTCTCTGGCCGGTGCCGACCAGCTTGTACTGGCTTCAAAAACAGAGAAGAGCTTTTTAAAAGAAAACAGTTTTCAACTTCTTTTTAGAGAAACCGGAAGTCCGGAAACAGATTTTTATCTTGAAAATCAGGAAAGTGGAATTGCAGTTGAGTTTAAAAACAGAGATAAAAACGAATTTTTCAATCTGGGTCTTAATTTTCCTCTCAAAGAAAGTCTTAAACTTGGTGGGAGTTTATTCAGCCAGAAGCAGGAAATAAGTTTTGCCCCTTCTTTAAGCGATTATGTTCAGCTAAGCAGTAATTTAACTCTTTCTGCAGGCTATCTGCCTTTAATTTATTCTTTTTCTGACAGTGAATTTATTACAAATGAGGGGTGGTTTAAAGCAGAGTATAAGGAAAAGAATTTTTTGTTAAAATTAAGTTATTATAGCGATTTTTATCCAGAAAATTTAAGACTGGAAACTGGTCTTGCTGTTAAAGAAGACACTTACATTATTATGGCGGCCAGTGGTAATGATCTGGATTTAGATAATTATTTAGCCGGTTTAAGAGTTGATTTCTAAAATCTGAAAATTTTAAAGGAGGCTGAAATTATGCCTATCTATTTAAAATGCGAAAATTGCGGGGAAAAATATTATACAGCAGCAAACAAAAACCTATTAAAACAGAAACCAATATGTGATAACTGCGGAAATAAATTAAAAATAATAAAATCTGATAATAAAAAAGGAAAATAACCCTGATTAAGATTTACCAAAAATTACTTGAAACTAGATTTTCAAACTGGTATAATAAAGATTAATAAGAAGCACCCTGACAGAAAAGGGCAACTCAATCTGAAAGGATAGAGGCGCAAAGTTTTCAGACCTAATGTTTTCTAAACGATGGTTGTGAAGCTACCTGATAAGGGATAAGACCTGCCTGTCATCTATATATGACAGGATTTTTCTTTTATTAGCTCTTCTTTTAGGGGTAAACCTGCTGTGAGGCAGGGACACAAAGCCAGGGGTCTGCTTTTAAAGGAGATAGCCGGCTGTATTGGAGGAAATCAAGATGAAAGGTAAAATTATGATCAGGAAAAATATGATTATTATAATTGCACTTCTGCTTATTTGTGGAATTAATTCAACGGTAATGGCTCAGGACAGCAGCAGTTGGGAAAATGACGTTCAAATGAAATTTGTTGATTTAGATTATGAGAATCAAGAATTATGGAAAAAGGAAAATTTAAATAAAGCTCAGATAATTCAAAAAGGCAATAATAATACTGCTCTGCAAAAAATGACAAAGGGTTCAGCTAATAAACAATACACAGGTCAGAATGGGAGCTGGAACAGATCAGAACAGGAGGCAGAAGGAAAAAACAATTTTTCTTCAATAGAACAAAAAGGAATAAATAATAAAGCTTTAACAGTACAAACTGGTAATTTTAATAAAGCTATTATAAATCAGAGAGGTAATTCTAATTCTGCAGAGATTAAGCAGTTTTCAAATAATAATTTTTCTATAATTAAACAGATAGGAAGTTTTAATAAAGCAGTTATTATTCAAAATTAAGCTGCGAAATTATAACCTGACAAAAATTTACTTATCCAAAATTTACAAGAGAAAATGGTGTGCGGAGAATAACATTTGATGTGAAATTTATTTTAGCTCGGAGTTCTCAAGCAGCGGTAGATAATTTAGAACTTGATTTGCGCTACAGTCTTGCTCCAGAATTATATTAAATTTGAATAGATGTTAAAAAAGAGCTGAAATATTTCAGCTCTTTTTGTTTTTCAGTTTGTCCAGTAGGCTGCCAACCCTTTTTTCGGCGGCCTTTTTTTCGTCTTCTCTCATTTTAAAATTGATTTCTAAAATACTCCCTTCAGTTACAACTTCAGGCAGCTCTGAGAGAGGCAGATAAAAATCTTCTTTTTCTTCAGGACGAATTAAAAGCCTTGCCTTATTATTTTCAATTTTATCAACAGTTACCTTCATCAAATCATCCTTTCATATTTTTAAATTGCTTACTCTACTTTAATTTTATCATACCAGCGTTCAAATTTACCCTCATCAATTCCGTCAACATTTTTTATTTCTTCAATCTGCTCAAAATCACCATATTTTTCTCTGTAATCAATAATATTTCTGGCAGTTGCCGGTCCAATTCCCCAGAGCTGATCAAGTGTTGAGCTGTCTGCGGTATTTATATTAATCAAATTGCTGTCAGCAGGTTTAACTGCTGAATCTGAAGAGTTATTTTCAGCCTTAGAACTGCTTTCAGTACCTGCTTTAATATCTTCTGGACTCTGGTCGACTTTAACACTGTAATTGCTGCCGTCAGCTGTAACCACTATATTTCCATTTAAGTCATTTCTATAAACTCGTGCCCCTTCAGCTTGATAGAGCTCAATAACATCTGCTGCTGGATGGCCGTAGTGATTATCAGCTCCCACCTGAATAACAGCTACTTCGGGCTTTAGATTACTGATCCATTTGGCTGAGCTGGAGCTCCTGCTGCCGTGATGGGGAACTTTAATCAGATCAACTTTCAGCTTTGGATTTTCCTGCAGCAGCTTAGACTCTATTTCATTTTCAATGTCACCGGTGAATAAAAATTTCTGTTCACCAAATTCAAGTACAAATACAAGCGAAGAATTATTTAAATCATATTGATCGAGTTCCTGCTCCGGATGGAGAAAATTAATTGTACTTCTTCCAATTTTTAATTTATCTCCCTTACGCGGAGTCTCAAAATCAATATTTTCCTGGTCAATTTTAATCAGATAATCTTCGTATGTTTTAGAGCTGTGAATTTTCCCGCTGTCCAGTACAGTTCCTACCTCAAAACTGTCGATAATATCTACCAGACCCCCAATATGATCAGCATGGGGGTGGGTGCTGATAATATAGTCCAGCTTTTTTATATTTTGATCTTTTAGGTAGTTGATAATTCCAGCTGTAATTTGATCAGAGCGGTCTCCACCATCAACCAGAATTTTTTGCCCCTCTGCTTCTTCAATTAAGATTGAGTCTCCCTGGCCTACATCAAGAAAATGTATTTTTAAGTTTTGAGCAGTTGTATTAAAACTAAAGAGCATTAAAAGCCCTGCAATTAAAAGCAGCAGAATAGCCTTCTTTTTATTCATAGTTTAATTCCTTTCTAAAAAAATCAATTTATTTTTGCTTAATATATTATTTCTAGATTTTTACTGATAATCCTTTTTCTTAAATTGAAAAATTAGGGCGCTCAATGTATACTGGTAATAAGAATGTTTGAGTTAAATCTAAAAAGAGGTGAAGTAAATGTCTAAAGAATTGGAAGTTACAATTCTGGCAAACAATACTGTAGAAAAAAGAGAAGTCCTGGCAGAACATGGTCTTTCATTTTATTTTAAATATCAGGGCAGAGAATATTTATTTGATACCGGTCAGGGTGAGGTATTATTTTCTAATGCCGAGAAATTGGGAATAGATTTAAAAAAT
>JBKHDA010000080.1:0-7759 GCA_046541575.1 Halanaerobium sp.
CTTCTGCTTCAGAAATAATTTGATTTAATTCCAGACTCTGATCATCATAATAATATTTGCCATCTGAATCTATCTGTACAACAAAATTTTCGGCACTCTGTTCAGTAGCAGTAACAGCTTTTGGCAGCTGCATTTCTATTCCTTCTGGTGTTGTTCTAAATGTCGTAAAAAGCATAAAAAATACTAAAAGAAAAAATATAACATCAATCATTGGAATAATATCGATTGAACTTTTTTTCTTAAGAGTAGTTTTGAACATCACTGTCACCTCTATTATTGCTGACAACATCAACAATTTCTACCATGCTTAAATTCATCTGATGTGCTTTTCTTTCAACTTTATGAGCAAAATATGAATAAAATATAGCAGTTGGAATTGCAATAATTAATCCCAGTGCAGTACTGATTAAAGCTGCTGCAATACCAGAACTAATTTGAGCTGGATTAGCTGCACCAGCTGCAGTTCCTAGAATATTAAAACTGCTGATAATTCCGATTACTGTACCTAACAATCCCAACAGAGGAGAAATCATTGCCACAACATCTAAAATAGGTAAGTGCCTCTCCATTTTCTTTATCTCATCTTCTCCAACGGCCTGCAGTACTTCTCTGAGGCGGGCTGGGTCCTCACTATTATGTGCCAGAGCAGTTGACAAAAGCTTTGCATTTGTACTTTTTTTGCCCTTTAATTCATTTAATGCACTTAAAATATCTCCCTCTTCAACCAAAATTTCAATTCTTTTGATCAGTCTAAAATTATTGTCATCATTTTTGTAAAAGAAAATCGCTTTTTCTATTGTGACTGCCAGACTAAAAACTGATGCAATTAAAAGCGGTATGGTCATTGGTCCACCAAGTGTTAATAAATTCCAAATACGATTTAAATCCAATCCGATCACTCCTTTTAAAGCAAATATTAAAATTAATAATTATACGCTAGTTTTTAAATTCAATATAAAAGATGATATTCCTTTAATTTAATCTGTCCTAAGCTTAAAAATCAGTTTAAATAAAGTTCCACCATCATCACTCTCAACTTCAATTTCACCTTGATGTGCTTCCATCAATTCTTTAACAACTGCCAGACCTATACCAGCACCCTGATTTTTAGAATTTCTGGATTTATCTGCCCTGTAAAATCTTTCAAATATATATGGCAGGTCTTTATCATTTATCCCCAGACCGCTGTCTTTGATATAAATAATTAAGTCATTTTTATTCTGCCTGCTTTTTATTTCAATTTTACCATTTTCAATATTATATTTAACAGCGTTTTCAATTATATTATTGAAAATTTGAAATAAACTATCTTGGTCACCATTAATATATAGCTCTTCAGCCAATTCTAAATTTAAATCAATATTTTTAGCATTTATAAATTTCTGCTGCTGTTTAACGACTTTGCTGATTATTGTTTTTAAATTTAAGCGCCGTTTATTTAAATTAAAAATTTTATTTTGAGCATCAGCATATTCATTTAATTTTTCAACTAAATTGGTCATTCTCTCTGTTTCTTCCTGCATTTCTTTAATTATTTCCTGATCTGCTTTTAATTTTCCATCCTCTACGGCCTCCAGGTATCCTTTAAGTGTAGTTAATGGTGTTCTAAGCTCGTGAGCTAAATCAGATGTTGATTCTTTTCTTATTTTTTCTAGTTTCTGCAGTTTTTTTGTCATTAAGTTAAATGCATTTATTAATTCAGTTAATTCGTCATCTCCTTTACTTTCAATATTCTGCTGATAATTACCCTGAGCGATTTCTAAAGCAGCATTTTTTACATTAATTAAAGGCATGGTAATTTTTTTAGATAATATAAAAGATAAAATTATTGTCAGAAATATTACAACTAAGGCACTTAAGAGTATAGCTCGATAAATATTATCCTTAAAATGATTATATAATTCCGAATCCAGCTGATTTTCGGCAGACATCTGCTTCCAGTGAAGAGTCAGCACTTTTTGATCATCTACATATATTTCTTCCTCTTTATCTTCACCAGGTAACTCACCCGGGAGCTGTCTCATCATATTCATATGAGAATTATTATTCATACCCATTCTTCTCATCATCTGAGACATCTGAGTATTTTGTGCGGGAAAATAAATGAATTCGCCCTCACTGTTTTCTACCCAAATTGGTATTCTATTGGTTCTGCTGAAATTATCAACTGTTGACCTAAGATTTTCAAAACTATTATCTTCTAAATCCTCAGCAAGCACTGCTGCTAATTCTTTGATGTTTTCTTCTCTCTGTAAATTAATAAAAGAGTCAAATCTCTCACCAATTGAAAAATTAATAAAAATTCCAACTAACAGCAATGATAGAATAACAAGTATTAAAAAGATAATAAATAATTTTTTGCCCATTTTAGACATTAAATATCACCTATAAACTTATAACCCGCTCCATAAACAGTGGCAATATATTGATCTTTTTCAAGTTCTAATTTTTTACGTATGTTCTTTATATGAGCATCAATTGTTCTATCAAAGCCGCTGAATTCCAGGCCCATTACCTTTTCTGCAAGCTGTTCCCGACTTAAAACCTGACCTGCATTATTAATTAAAGTCATTAGTATTTTAAATTCAGTAGTTGTCAGCTGACAGTCTTTATTATTTTTTTTTACAAACATTTCTTCTGGAAAAACTTTATATTCACCATTATTTAAAGAGATAATACTTGCCTTTTCCTTATCACTGCTGCGTCTTAAAATAGCCTTAGTACGCATTAATAATTCTCGAGGGCTAAAGGGTTTTGTTAGATAATCGTCAGCTCCATAATTAAAGCCATTAATTTTATTTTCTTCACTGCTTTTTGCAGTCAGCATAATTATAGGTATTTCAGAAATCTGTCTTATTTTTTGACAGACTTTTTCTCCACTTATTTGAGGAAGCATTAAATCCAGAATAATTAGATCAAAATCGGTCTGTTTAAAATATTCTAAGGCTTTTCTGCCATCAGCAGCTTCTGTAATTTGATAATCCTCTTTTAGATAACTAATTATAATTTTTCTTATTTTAGCTTCATCTTCAACCACTAATATTTTTTCCACAAAAACACCTCTAGACTTTATCTGCTGCTTTTTAAATAGATAATTAAATAATCCCTAACTATTATCTATTATATAACTTAACACCTACATAACACAAGTTAAAATAAGATTAAAAGTAAAAAAATCTGTCTGCCATTTCGGCAGACAGATTGAAATTCTATCGTGGTTCTACAATTAATTTTATAGCTGTTCTTTCCTCTCCATCAATTTCTATATCTGTGAAAGCAGGAATACAGATCAAGTCAACACCACTTGGAGCTACAAATCCTCTTGCAATCGCTACTGCTTTTACTCCCTGGTTAAGAGCTCCTGCCCCAATAGCCTGTAATTCAGCATTCCCATTTTCCCTTAAAACACCGGCCAGAGCTCCAGCAACCTTGTTAGGACTAGAATTAGATGATACTTTTAATACTTCCATCTTCATCAATTACCTCCTTGATTGGATAAAATATTATTCCCTATATATAATATATTATCCATATATACAATAAATTCCTGCTTTTTTAAAGAATAATTATAAATTATTTTTGTTAATTGCCCTGATTTCACTAATAGAGTTAGTAATATCATCTATTTTCATCCAAACTGCTTCAATTTTTACTTCTCCGGTTGCTACTTCATATCTAACCGGTAAAGAATTTTTCATTTTTTCTACCATTTTATCAGGTTTCATCCCTAAAATTGAATCTACTGCTCCGGTCAGACCTGCATCGGTAATATATCCGCTCCCTTCTGGTAAAATCTGAGCATCATTTGTCTGAACATGTGTATGAGTTCCAATAACAGCAGTCACCATACCATCTACAGCTCGGGCAAAAGCCATTTTTTCTCCTGTTGCTTCTGCATGAAAATCAACTAAAATAATATCCGAATCTTTAATTCTGGGATATAATTCCATAAATTTATGATATGGTGAATCGTGACCCTGCATATAGACCTGTCCTATTAAATTTACTATAGTAATTTTTTTTGATTTTAGATCTATAGTCTGCCAGCCCCGTCCCGGGTTGTTCTCCGGAAAATTTAAAGGCCGAATCAGATTGGGATCCTCATCTATAAATTTGAAAATATCTTTATTATCCCAGGTATGATTACCCATTGTAAAAAAATCTATTCCATAACCATATAATTCTTCAGCTACTTTTCTAGTTATTCCAAAGCCACCGGCAGAATTTTCACCATTTGAAATAACAAAATCAATTTCATATTCTTTTTTTATTTCATCCAAAAAAAGTCTAACTGCACGTCTACCCGCTCTTCCTACAATATCTCCAATAAATAAAATATTCATTTCAGGTCTCCTCATCTAATATAATCAGTAATCTTAAATCCTCTTATAAATTTATTAAAGGCTCCTCAGAGAGGAGCCCATTAATTTCATAATTAGTTATTTTTATTTAGCATAATCCACTACTCTGGTTTCACGAATAATCACAACTTTGATCTGTCCAGGATAGTCAAGATTCTTTTCGATTTTTTTAGTAATATCTCTAACCATCTTAGTACTTTCAACATCATTAATCTTATCAGGCTCAACCATAACTCTAATTTCTCTTCCAGCCTGAATAGCATATGCCTTTTCAACACCTTCAAAAGACTCACCGATTTCTTCTAACTCTTCAAGTCTCTTAATATAAGACTCTAATGTTTCTTTTCTTGCTCCTGGTCTTGCTGCTGATATTGCATCAGCTGCTGCAACTAAGACTGCTTCTACTGATTTAAATTCAACATCATTATGATGAGCTTCAATTGTATGAATTATCTTTTCACTTTCACCATGTTTTCTTGCTGTATCAACACCAAGCTTAACATGGGTTCCTTCCATATCATGATCTATTGCTTTACCGATATCATGGAGTAAACCTCCACGTCTTGCCAGGGCAACATCTGCACCTAATTCAGCAGCCATAATACTTGCCAGATAAGATACTTCAATTGCGTGCTGTAATACATTCTGTCCATAACTTGTTCTGAACTTAAGTCTACCTAATAACTTAACTAATTCAGGATTTAAACCATGAACACCTGTATCAAAAGTTGCCTGTTCACCAATTTCTTTAATGTGCTGGTCTAATTCTTTTTCAGCCTTTTCTACCATTTCTTCAATTCTGGCTGGATGAATCCGACCATCAACAATTAGTTTTTCTAAAGCAATCCTTGCAATTTCGCGTCTGATTGGATCAAAACCAGAAATAACAACTGCTTCAGGAGTGTCATCAATAATTAAATCTATTCCTGTTAAACTTTCTAAAGTTCTAATGTTTCTTCCCTCACGTCCGATAATTCTACCCTTCATATCATCATTGGGAAGATTAACAACAGAAACAGTTGATTCTGTTACATGGTCAGCTGCAGATCTCTGTATTGCAAGTGAAATAATTTCTCTTGCTTTTTTCTCAGATTCTTCTTTAGCCTGAGCTTCTTTTTCTTTTATCATTTTAGCATATTCGTGATCTAACTCAGATTCTACCTTATTTAAAAGATATTCTTTAGCTTCACTTTCTGAGAAACTGGAGATCATTTCTAGTTTTTCTTTCTGTTCCTTTTTGATTTCTTCAATTTCCTCTTCAGCTTTGGTTAAATTTTTATCTCGATCCTTAATACTCTGTTCTTTTCTTTCTAGATTTTCAGCTTTACGATCAAGATTTTCTTCTTTATGCATCAGTCTATTTTCTAACTTCTGCAGCTCATCTCTTCTTTTTTGACTTTCTTTGTTTGCTTCTTCACGAATCTGATGAGCTTCTTCCTTGGCTTCAAGAATAGTTTCCTTTTTCTGTGCCTTGGCATCTCTTTCTGCGTCTTGGATAATCTTTTCTGCTTCTTGTTCTGCAGACTGCATACGTGCTTTCGCAATATATTTTCTAATTAAATACCCAATTACAATTCCGAGAGGTAGGGCTATTATAAAATAAAACACACCTCCATTAATAATATTCACCTCCTGTCTATATTCAATTTTTTATTTTTTAATTTACATTTTCTAATAATATTTTAACTTTTTTCGCTCCTTATGTCAAGAAAAGAGTATAATCTGGTATATATAGGAAAAAGCCTGCTGTGAGCAGGCTTCATAATTATTTATCTGTTACTGTATAAATCAAATCATAGCTAAAACCTTTATTTGCTAAATAATTTTTCAATTTATAACTTGAGCTGTCTTCTTCAGTACGTCTGCGCAGCCATTTATCTTTTAGATATTCAGCCATCTCTATTTCTTCCTGATTACTTAAATGCTGATTTAAAGCAGAGTTAATGATTTTCTGATTGACACCTTTATTTTTTAGTTCTTTATAGATCAGTTTTCTGCCGCGGGGATGATGTTTTTTTCGTGATCTAATCCACATCTCTGCAAATCGTTCTTCATTTAAATAATCTTTTTCTAATAAAAAGTCAACTACCTCTTTGATAACTGCCTCAGAAAAATCTTTTTTGCGCAGACGGTCTTCAATTTCTTTGATAGTTCTTTCTCGATAACTTAATAATTTAAAAGCCTTATTTCGTGCTTTTGAAAATTCTTCTTTATTTATTTCTTCCATCGGGAATTATTCCTCTTCCTTTTCTTTTCCTTCTTCAGCTTTATCTTCTTCACCATCTATTAGACCGACTTTAACTCTTATTTTATGATCAATTTCTTCCATAACTTCTGGATTATCACGTAGAAACTCTTTTGAGTTTTCTCTACCCTGACCCAGACGAACATCACCATAGGAATACCAGGAGCCGGCTCTATCTACAATTCCTGTTTCTTCCCCCAGATCAATAATACATCCGGGTTGTGAGATTCCTGTTCCATACATAATATCAAATTGACAATTTCTAAAAGGAGCTGCCACCTTGTTTTTAACAACTTTTACTTTAGCGGTACTACCAATCAGCTTATCGCCATCTTTAATTGTCTGTGATCTTCTCATTTCTATTCTTACAGAAGAGTAGAATTTAAGTGCACGTCCACCGGGAGTTGTTTCGGGATTACCAAACATAACTCCAATTTTTTCTCTAATCTGGTTAATAAAAATAACTGCTGCCTTCGATTTACTGATTGCTCCAGATAGTTTACGCATTGCCTGAGACATCAATCTGGCCTGCAGTCCCATATGAGAATCTCCCATATCACCCTCTAATTCTGCCTTTGGTACTAGAGCGGCTACTGAGTCAATTACAACTAAATCAACAGCATTACTGCGGACAAGAGCTTCTCCAATTTCCAGGGCTTCTTCCCCACTGTCAGGCTGTGAAATTAGTAAATTATCAATATTTACACCTAAATTTTTCGCATATTTAGGATCAAGTGCATGCTCAGCATCAATAAAAGCTGCAATACCATCCATTTTCTGGGCTTCAGCAATTATATGGAGGGCCAGGGTCGTTTTACCAGATGATTCATTACCATATAATTCAATAATTCTTCCTTTGGGAATACCTCCAATACCTAAAGCTAAATCCAGAGGTAGAGCACCTGTAGGAATCGCTTCTACATTTAACTTCTGAGAATCTCCGAGCCTCATTATTGAACCCTTACCAAACTGTTTCTCAATCCTATTAACTGCTTTATCAAGCGCTTTTTCTTTATCACTAGTTGCCAAGTTTATCTTCCTCCCCAAATTTATTTTAACTGCAATTTTTGTCTTTAATTATATTATAGAACAGATGTTTAATGAATGCAAGGCTTAATTTCTATTTAATGGAAAATAATTCAATATATTCTGG
>JBKHDA010000081.1:0-7737 GCA_046541575.1 Halanaerobium sp.
TGTCACTTAAAGAACTGTGGCAGCTGTTTCCGATTATTTTAAAGGAACATGATCCTGAATATAAAAGATGGTATTTAGCTGAGGCAGAAGTCGAATTAATTAAAACCAAAATAAAGAAATCCGGGAGGATTTATAATGGCAAAAATTCTTGTAGTTGAAGATGAAAAAAATATTAGAGAGTTAATTAAGTTTAATCTGGAAAATGCAGGTTATGAGGTAGTTACTGCTGCAGATGGTAGAGTAGCTCTCGATGAACTTTCGGCTGAAATTGATCTGGTAGTTTTGGATCTAATGCTGCCGGAGGTTGATGGGATGGAGGTCTGCCGTCAAATGAGAGGTGACCAAGATTTGCGTCAGATTCCAATTGTAATGCTGACAGCTAAAGGAGAAGAAGTTGAAAGAATTCTGGGGCTTGAGATGGGGGCAGATGATTATATGACAAAACCCTTTAGTCCAAGAGAATTAGTTGCCAGAATTAAGGCTATATTTCGTCGCATCAAGGAATCTCAAGTTGATAATGAAAAATTAAAAGATGAAATTATTGACTTAGGTAAATTAAAATTAGATATCCCAAGACATGAAGTTATTTATGAAAATGAAAAAATCATTTTAACCCCAAAAGAATTTGAACTCCTTCGTTATTTGATCATTAATCAGGGACGCGTTTTAAGTCGAGACCTGCTTTTAGAGAAAATCTGGGGCTATGAATACGCAGGAGATACCAGAACAGTTGATGTACATATCAGGAGACTGCGTAAAAAAATTGAAGCTGATTATATAGCAACGGTCAGAGGGGTGGGATATAAATTTGTTAAAATGGAATAAGCTGGGTATAAAAAATCGATTAATCATTATTTTTGTGATTATTCAGCTTTTGATTATTGCGCTGAGTTTTTATTATTTTAGTACAAATCATCGTGAGTTTTATTTAGAACAGGAAAAAATAAGCTTAGAACATTATTCACAACTAATGCTTAATAATATAGAAGCGGAAGAAATTGAAAGCTCAAGTCAGAGTCTGAAAGAAAAAGCTGCTGACTGGTCAGATGATTCTGAAACGAGAATCACGATTATTGCTGCTGACGGACTGGTGCTGGCAGATTCACATCATGAGGTTGAAAAAATGGATAATCACCGCAACCGTCCGGAGATTGTACAGGCAATTAGAAGCGGAATCTCTGGTAATGAAATTCGTTACAGTGATACAATTGGAGAAGAAATGCTTTATTATGCAGTCCCAATAAAAAATGAGGGTGAGCTAATTGGAATTTTAAGAACCGCTCGTCCACTCAAATTTATTAGAAGTGTTTTAATTGAAGACATTAAAAGTTATCTTTTTTTCTTTGTCATTCTGGCGGTGATTACAATTCTTTTAGGCTGGCGTTTAACCTACACTATTGTTAAGCCCCTGGAAACTGTAACAGAAACAGCAGAAAAAATTTCTGAAGGTGATTTAAGTCAGCGGATACCTGTTAGAAAATATAATAGTGAAATTGAAAAACTGGCACGAATGTTTAACTTTATGGCGGAAGAGCTGGAAGACAAGATCACAGAAATTTCTCGAGAAAAAAATAGAATTGAAGCAATTTTAGAAAGTATGGTAGATGGTGTAATTGCTGTTGATCAGGACGGAAAGGTTTCTCTCATTAATCCTGCAGCCCGCCGTATTTTTAATATTGAAGCTGAACAAATCAAAGGAAAAGAATTAATCAGTTCACTTTTCAGTCATAGAATTGATATGTATCTGCAGCGAGCATTTGATAAAAAAGAGAGTGTCAGCCGAGAAATTAAATACAAAAATCCTGAGCAAAAAATTATTCAGGCGACTTTTATTCCTTTACTGGATGAAGATGAAAATGTTAATGGAGGAGTCATTGTCCTGACTGATATTACTGAACTTAGAAAACTGGAAACAGTTAGAAATGATTTTGTGGCCAATGTTTCTCATGAACTTAGAACTCCGCTGACCTCGATGGTTGGATATTTAGATACACTTTTGGAAAGTGATATTAAAGATCAGGAAACTAGAGATAGATTTTTAAAGATTATCAAAGAAGAGACTGATCGATTATCAGTTTTGATTAAAGATCTGCTTAATTTATCAAGAATTGAATCACAGTCTCTAGATCTGAAGGCAGAAGATTTTAAAGAAATTTTAATTAAAGTAATAAATCTTTTGCAAAAAAATGCTGAAGATAAAAATATAGATTTAAAGCTGGAAATCGATGATGATTTACCTCTTGTTTATATGGTTAGAGAACAGATTAAGCAGGTATTAATTAATTTAATTGATAATGCTGTAAAATATACCCCTGCAGGTGGGAAAATTGAAATCAAAGTAGAAAAAGAAGCAGATAAAGTTTATTTTTCTGTAAAAGATAATGGGATGGGAATACCAAAGGCTGACCAGGAGAGAATTTTTGAAAGGTTTTATCGAGTTGATAAAGCACGCAGTAGAGCTCTTGGTGGAACCGGAATTGGGCTTTCAATTGTACGTAATATAATAAAACAGCATGGAAGTGAGATACAGGTAAAAAGTAGAGAAGGTGCCGGCAGCGAATTTTATTTTTATTTAAATTCAGCTGAATAATTAAAGTATAATTTTATGTACCGGATACAGGTGAATTAAAGCACAAACTTATAATAAAAACTCTTTCCTCAGATCAATAAAGGAAAGAGTTTTTCATTTAATACTAATACAATTTTTTGTTAGCAGCAGCCACCCTGGCCTGAAGAACAGCAGCCCTGATCGCGGGGTTAAGTATATTCGAAATTTCCCTGTTGACATCATTCACTAATTTATTAAATCCTTTCTGGCTCTTGAAATAATTATTAACCTTTTCATTCCTCCAACTCCACCCTTACCAAGAAAATATAAATTGACTCTGATTATTATTCATCTCTTACTTCCTTAATTTTTGTAAATTGAAGTCTTCTTCACATTTTCCTAAAATATTATTCAGCTCATTTTTAATTAGGGCAATATTGTCCTCATTTAAAGTGTAGTCAATCCAGCGGCCTCGTTTTGAAGCTTCAATTAGACCGGCTTCTTTTAAAATTTTTAAATGGTGAGAAACATTGGGCTGGCTGATTTCTAAAATATTAACAAAATGACAACTGCATAAAGTTTCACAGCTTAGTAGATTAATCATTTGAAGTCGGTTTTCATCAGCAATTGCTTTTAACATTTTAACTATCTCTTTATTATTAATCATTACTAATCTCCTTTTGATTTTTAGCTGCTTTTATTAACTCAGCAAATAAATTAATAAAAGAACTGCTGTTATCTATTAAATCTTCAGGGTGCCATTGGACCCCCATTAAAAAAGTTTCTTTTTTGTTTTCGATAGCTTCAATTATACCGCACTCAGATTTAGCTGAGATATTTAAACTTTCAGCTATTTCTTTAATTGCCTGATGATGGTGAGAGTTTACAGTTAATTGGTCTGCACTTAAAATTTTATCAAGTCGGGTATTTTCTAGAATATTTATTTTATGGTTTACATATTCCAGATTTTCTCTTTTCTCTAAATCTAAAGGGAGATGGCTGAAATCACAGTTTAACTGATGATCTATATCCTGATATAAACTTCCCCCGAGAGACACATTAATTAACTGCATTCCTCTACAGATTCCTAAAATCGGTATTTGGGCCTTATGAGCTTCTTGAAATAATGAAATTTCCCACTTATCTCGATCGGGATTTATATTGTCTAATTCAATAACTTTATCTTCACCATAACTTGCAGGTGCAACATCTTCACCACCGCTTAAAACCAGAGCATCAACTAAATCAATATATTCATTTAGATGTTTAGTGCTGTCAAAAGGAGGTATAATAATTGCTGTTCCTCCAGCTCTATAAACTGCATTAACATAACTGCAGCGAATTTTAGTATATTTTTTACTATGCTCACAGTCACAAAAAGCTGTAATTCCCACAACAGGATTTTTCATAACTTATCATTCCTTTAAATTGATATATTTAAATATATTTATATATTATTAAAATTTTTATCACTTGTCAAGTATAATAGCTTATTAAATCACAAGTTATTATATATAAACTTTTCTATATATCCATTAAAATTAATATTAAAAAATTTTATTTATATAAATTATAAATATAAAAATAAGTTTATAAATTCTTAAAATATTAGTGTTTCTTGTAATCGTCGGATGAGCAGCCAAACAAAAATATATTAAAAAATAATTTGACATGAGAAATATATTACTATATAATCATATTAGCATATATTAATACGAAGATAGGAGAGTGCTTATGGAAGATTTACTTAATTTTTTAAAATGTATAGGTGATGAAAACAGATTAAAAATATTGAAACTGCTGTTGGATGGTCAATTTTGTGTCTGTCAGCTGCAGGAATTGCTGGATAAATCACAATCAAGTGTTTCCCAGCATTTAAGCTATTTTAAGGAATTAGATCTTTTAAATGAAGAAAAAAGTGGAAAGTGGATTTATTATTCCATAAATAGGGATGTTTATGATAAATATTTAGCAAAAATAGTATCTTTAAAGGCTGATACATTAGCCGAACTGAATATGATAGAACTGGAAAATAACATTGAAGAACTAGATACAGCAGCTGAGATTAGAACAAATAAAAAAGAAAGGGGATGTTGCTAGTGTTTGAAATATTTGTTAGATTTGCAGATTTAATGACTTATAATTTATTTGGTATCGAGGCGGGAACTAAACTGGGTGATTCAGTTCATTTTTTCTTCTATGATACGACAAAGATTATTTTCTTGCTTTCTATAATGATCTTTTTTATCTCAATTATTAGAAGTTATTTCCCACCGGAAAAGACAAAAAAACTTCTAAGTAACTATAGAAAGATAACAGCCCATATTATGGCTTCTTTATTAGGGGTTGTAACACCATTCTGTTCCTGTTCTTCAGTACCAATCTTTATTGGTTTTGTAGAATCGGGAATACCACTGGGAGTTACATTTTCTTTTTTGATTACTTCTCCTATTGTGAATGAGGTAGCTCTGGTTATGTTATATTCTATTTTTGGCTGGAAAATTGGTACACTTTATCTGGTCAGTGGTATTTTAGTTGGAATAATTGGTGGAATTGTCATTGAAGCATTAGGTATGGAAAAATATGTTGAAGAATATGTTTATCAAATTAGTGCAGAAGAAAGTGAGCTTGAAGAACTGGACTGGAGTGACAGAATCGATTTTGCAAAAGAAGAAGTTAAAGAAATTGTGAGTCGAGTCTGGCTCTATGTTATAATTGGTATTGGTATTGGAGCTGCAATCCACGGTTATGCACCGGCAGAATTACTGGCTCAATATGCTGGAGCAGATAATCCATTATCTGTAATCGCTGCCGTTATTGTAGGTATCCCACTTTATGCTAATGCAGTTGGAACAATTCCAATTGTGGAGGCTTTAATGGGTAAGGGAGTTGCTTTAGGAACTGCCCTGAGTTTTATGATGGCTACAACTGCTTTGTCCTTACCAGCAATGATTATTCTGCGTAAAGTTATTAAACCAAAGTTAATCACTGTTTTTGTAACAGTTGTTGGAGTTTCAATTATTGGAGTTGGCTATATGTTCAATTTTGTAATGAATTTTGTTTAATTTAGTTTAGTACCAGGTACAAATCAGCTGATTTGTACCTGGTTAAAAAGAAATATATCACAAACTAAAATTATAATGAGGAGTGTTAATCATGAAAATTACTATTTATGGACCAGGATGTAAAAACTGTGTTAATCTAGAAAAAAACGCTAAGAAAGCTTTAGAAGAAACAGATGTTGAAGCAGAGATTGTTAAAGTTGAAGATATGGCAGATATAGCAAAAGCAGGAATTATGAGTACACCAGCAATTGGTATTGATGGAGAGGTTAAGATTAAAGGTCGAGTTGCGACAGTTGATGAAATTAAAGAATTAATTTCGTAATTTAAGTTATTATTTTAAAAATTAGAATTTGGGATACCTAATTGAAAAAAATAGGTATCCTTTTTCTGTTATAAGTAATATTTAGATAGGAGCTTATTATTAGGGGGGAACTATTATGTTTAAAGATGGCAAAGTATTACTGGCTACAGACTTTTCTAAAAATGCAGAAAAATTAGTTGATTCCTTAGCCAAACTAAAAGATATTGGAATTAAAAATGTTTTAATCTTACAGGTTTTGGAAAACGATTTTGGCAGTCCGGAAGCTGTTGAATATGCTAAAAAAGCTGATAAAAAGTTATTAGAAAATAGCAGAAAAAAAGCAGAAGAGATCGGAATTAACGCTTCAATTACTGTAAAGGAAGGAAAACCTTATAAAGAAATTATTCAAACTGCAGAAGAAAAAAATTGCCAGTTAATATTAATAGCTTCTCACAGCGGAGGAATTATAAAGGATATACTTTTAGGCACTAACACCCGCAATATAATACGCAAAAGTAAAATACCCGTATTTATCGAAAAATTTAAAGAGGGAAAAAAAGATGAACAAATATCACAGGATAGTATTCAACGCATTTTATTACCCTTAGATTTTTCTGAGTCTACTGATCAGTTATTAGAAATGATTAGAAAAATGAGTAATCCTTCAGAAGAAATAATACTCACTTCTATTATAGAAAGTAGTGATGATCTGCAGGAGTTGAATGAAAAAAAAGAAGAAGCAAAAAATGCTTTAGAAGATATACAGGCTAAATTAGCAGAAGATAATATAAGTAGCCTTTATGATATAGAAGTTCGCCATGGTGATCCGGCGCAAAATATAATTGAGATTGCCGAAGAAAAAGATTCAGATTTAATTGTTATTTCTAAAAAAGGAAAATCTAATCTCAAAGAATTATTAATTGGTAGTACAGCAGTAAAAGTTGCCGAAAAGTCTCCCATATCTGTACTGGTTGTTCCTGTTAATTATTAAAAAATCTATAAGAGTATAAAAAATTAATAAAGGGAGTGGATGCAAAGTCCATCTGCTCCCATAAAATTTTGTTAAAGATTGCTAAAAAAATCACATTAATTTATGTTGGAGGATAACTTTAATTAACAAGGAGGGAAAGTTTTGAAAAATTTAGCTGATATTTTACAGAAACTCGAAAATATATTAGGTTTAAAAAGAAGAGCGGCAGAAGTTAAATTTATAGACGATAATTTTAAAGAAATAGAATTGGGTAAATATGATAGTGAAACTAAAACTAGATACTTTCAGGCTCTAATGAGATCTGGTAAAGGTGAAAAAATTATGATTACTGAAAATAATATTAGCTGTCCTGCTTCTGCAGCAGCCTTTGGTTTAAAAAAATTACCGGAAAATCTTAAAAAAGTAAAAAAGCTAAGTCAATGTTGATGATTTTGGGTTTTATGGCATTTTTCGCAAATGGTGATAATTATGCGGTGGCTCCATTAATAGTGGATATTGCATCTGATTTACAAATTCCTGTAAATAGTGCAGCTTTATCAGTAACCAGCTACATGCTATCTTTTGGATTGTTTACAATATTATTTGGACCTTTAGGAGATAGATATGGTAAAACAAAAATAATAAAAATTGCTGCATTTGGAACAGCGATTTTTAGTTCTTTAGGAGCTATAGAATTTAATTTAGAGAGTTTAATAATCTTAAGAACAATTAATGGTGCTTTTGCAGCAGGAATCTTCCCGGTAACTATGGCTTTAATCGGAGATAGCTTTTCTGATCAGGATAGACAGTTTGCAATTGCAAAAGTAATGGGAATGATGTTTTTAGGAGGAGC
>JBKHDA010000082.1:0-7620 GCA_046541575.1 Halanaerobium sp.
TGATGATCGACCAGATTGATGGAGAAACCACAACTTACAGTGAAAAATTTGCCTGCCCTGAGCATAATATAAGTCTGGAAGAAATGTCTCCCCGCATGTTTTCTTTCAACTCACCTTATGGTGCCTGTGATAATTGTGGTGGACTGGGAGTTAAAAAGGAATTTGATCCGGATTTAATTCTAGATCAAGAAAAATCGATTGCCGATGGAGGAATTATTCCCTGGTCCAGCTCGTCCAGCCGCTATTATCCGGCTCTTTTAGAAGCAATGGCAGATGAATATGATTTTAGCCTGGAAACTAAGATTGAGAATCTGGATGACAAAATTGTAGAAAAACTTTTATATGGTGATGACAAAAAAATCACCTTTCCCTACACAAATCGCTACGGCAGAACCAGGGACCACACAACCAGATTCAAGGGAATAACCGGTTATCTAAAGGAAAGAATGGATAAGTCGGACAGTCCAGGAACACATAAAAGAATGGAAAGATATATGAACGAAATTCCCTGTCATGTCTGTCACGGCCAGCGGCTTAAACCAGAAGTGCTGGCGGTTACAGTTGGCGGAATTTCCATAGCTGAATTCAGCTCCTATACAATTAAAGAAGCTCACGAGTTTTTGGAAGGTGTAAAGCTGGATGATCGGCGGGCTAAAATTGGGAAAGAAATTTTAAAGGAAATTAGAGAAAGGCTGCGCTTTTTACTTGATGTTGGACTTGATTATTTAAGTCTTGACCGCTCAGCCGGGACTCTCTCCGGTGGTGAGGCACAGAGGATCAGACTGGCAACTCAGATTGGATCAGGCCTGATGGGAGTTTTATATATTCTGGATGAGCCGAGTATTGGTCTGCATCAAAGGGATAATAACCGCCTGATCAGTACCTTAGAGCATATTAGGGATCTGGGAAATACAGTAATTGTGGTTGAACATGATGAAGATACAATTAGATCTGCCGATTATATTATCGACATGGGTCCTGGAGCAGGTAAACATGGTGGTGAGATTGTAGCTGAGGGTTCATTAAAAGATATTATAGCGGAAGAGCGCTCCCTCACCGGTCAGTATTTATCCGGTAAAAAGAAGATTCACGTTCCTGAAGACAGGTATCAGGCCGGAGAAAACTGGCTGAGTATCAAAGGAGCCAGGCAGCATAATTTGAAAAATATTGATGTGAACTTTCCTCTTGGGACATTTACCTGTGTGACCGGAGTTTCCGGTTCAGGCAAGAGTACTTTAATCAATAATACACTTAAGAGAAAAATGATGCGGGAACTTCATGATTCAACTCTGCATCCGGGTGAGCACGATGCGGTTGAAGGAATGGATCAGATCGATAAGGTAATTAATATTGACCAATCACCAATTGGCAGAACTCCCCGCTCAAATGCCGTAACCTATACAAAAATCTTCAACTATATTAGAGATGTTTTTGCCAGCACACCTGAAGCAAAACAGCGCGGATATGAAATTGGCCGCTTCAGCTTTAATGTTAAGGGTGGCCGCTGTGAAGCCTGTAAAGGGCAGGGAATCGAAGAAATAGAGATGCACTTTCTGCCTGATGTTTATGTTCCCTGTGATGTCTGTAATGGCAAGCGATATAACCGTGAAACTTTAGAGATTAAATATAAAGGAAAAACAATAGCTGATGTGCTGGAGATGACTGTAGAAGAGGCTTTAGAGTTTTTTGAAAATATTGAGCCGATCCGCCGCCGCCTGCAGACACTCTATGATGTTGGTTTAAGTTATATCCGCCTCGGTCAGCCGGCAACTACCTTTTCCGGTGGTGAAGCTCAACGGATTAAAATTTCCAAAGAACTCGGTAAACGCAGCACGGGTGAGACTTTATATTTGCTGGATGAGCCGACAACCGGTCTCCATTTTGCTGATATCAAAAAATTGCTGGAAGTACTCAAACGTCTTAGGGAAGACGGTAATACTGTAATTGTAATTGAGCATAATCTTGATGTAATTAAATCAGCAGATTATCTGATTGACTTAGGTCCAGAAGGTGGAGAAAAGGGTGGCGAAATTGTGGCCGCCGGTACCCCGGAAGAAGTGGCTAAAAATGAAAAATCTTATACCGGCAAGTTTTTAAAAGAAGTATTGTAAGTACCGGGTACTTGGATATAGTTTCCAATCAATTCAAAATAAACTTCCCTATAATGTAAATATATGGTATAATTGCTATATAATATTATAGGGAAGGGGATAATATATGCCAAAAAAGAAAAGGGTCTGGTATCCAGGTGCAATGTATCATATAATGAGTAGAGGAAACCGCAAACAGGAATTATTCAAAAATAAAATCGATTATGAGTATTATTTATATATTTTAAAGCAGATTAAAAATGATTATCCTTTTAGTTTAAGTTCCTATTGTTTGATGAGAAACCATGTTCACCTGCAGATTAAAACCAAAGGAATTGAAATCTGGAAGATTATGAGACAGATAAATCTTTATTATGCTAAATATTTTAATAAAAAATATAATTTAGTCGGGCATGTGTTTCAGGGAAGATATAAATCAAAGCTGATTCAGGATGCTGCTTATGATATTGGACTGAGCCGCTATATTCATCTTAATCCTGTAGAAGCTGAAATTGTTTCAAAACCCGAACACTATAATTGGAGCAGCTATAATATTTATTTAGGTAAAAAGGAAAATAAAATAATTGATACCAGTAATATCCTTTCTTATTTTAAGGTGAAAGATCCAGCAAAAAGGTATAAAGATTATTGCGAGTCAGTTATACAAAATGAAGATAATGAATTTGATAAATGGTAATTTATTACAAGTACCCGGTACCCTAATGGTACAAAATAAAAGGTGATAAAATATGACTGAGAAAGAAAATCGAAATGAACACATTGAAGCTCAGCTGAAGGAGCTGCCCCGCCAGCCCGGTGTTTATCTGATGAAAGATGAAACGGGAATGATTATTTATGTCGGTAAGGCTAAATCTCTCCGCAGTCGGGTCCGTTCTTACTTCCGCAAAAATGATCAGACATATAAAACCAGAATGCTGGTTAAATATATAGATGATTTTGATTATATAATGACAGATACAGAGGTTGAGGCCTATATTTTAGAGGCCAATCTGATTAAAAAACATCAGCCTAAATTTAATATTCGGCTCAAGGATGATAAGACTTATCCCTATATAAAGGTGACTAAAAATGTTGATTTCCCCAGAGTTTTTAAAACCAGAATTGTAAAAAATGATGGGGCAGAATATTTTGGTCCCTTTGCCGATGTTGATGCAATTTATAAAACACTGGATGTAATTAAAGATATTTTTAAGCTCCGAAGCTGCAAAAAAGAATTAAAAGCTGATCAACCTGAGGACCGCCCATGCCTGAATTACCATATTGATAAATGTCTGGGTCCCTGTATTGGTGCAGTCAGCAGAGAGGATTATCATGAGCTGATTGACCAGGTCTGCCTCTTTTTATCAGGCCGCCAGGTTGAATTAAAACAGCAGGTAGAGGAGAAAATGAAGGAAGCGGCAGCAGAAAGGAACTTTGAAAAGGCAGCTCGTTTTCGGGATGCACTGGAGGCCTTTGCCAAGCTGAGTGAAAGCCAGAAGGTAATGACTGATAAAAATATTGATCAGGATGTGGTTGCTTTAGTTCAGGGTGAAAATGATACAGCCTGTGCTCAACTGCTTTTGGTCCGCAATGGTCGCCTGATTGGACAGGAGTATTTTATTCTGCAGGGAACAGAAGAAGAGAGTCGGGCTGAAACAATGGCTTCTTTTCTCCAGCAGTATTATGAACAGGCTGCTGGTATTCCGGATGAACTGCTTTTAAATACAGAAATAAATTATCAGGAGCTGCTGGCTGAAAGACTGGCAGATATTAAGGGTAAAAAGATAAGTATTCAGTATCCGCAAAAAGGAGATAAAAAGAAGATGCTGGAGATGGCCGAGCGCAATGCTGAGCAGAATCTTAAAAAAGAAGATATCCGCAGTAAATATGAAGAACAGCGGACCTCCGGTGCGGTAGAAAAGCTGGGAGAAATTTTAGAAATGGAAAATGATCCCTACCATATAGAAGGCTTTGATATTTCCAATATTCAGGGAACTGACTCTGTTGCTTCACTGGTGGTCTTTAAAAATGGCAGGCCATCCAAACAGGATTACCGCCGTTTTAAGATTAAAAGTGTAGAGGGGCCGGATGACTTTTCCAGCATGAAAGAAGTTGTTGAGCGGCGCTATGCCCGGCTGCTGCGTGAAGACAGGAAACTTCCTGATTTGATTTTAATTGATGGGGGTAAGGGCCAGCTGAATGCCGCCTATGAAATTTTAGAGCTTCTGGGAATTGAAGATCTGCCGATTATAGGCCTGGCCAAAAGAGAAGAGGAAATCTTTAAGCCCGGTGAAAGTGAGCCGATTACTCTTCCCCACCACACTCCAACTTTACAGCTGCTGCAGCGGGTTAGAGATGAGGCCCACCGCTTTGCTGTCAGCTATCACCGCAAGCTGAGGTCCAGAAGACTGACCCATTCAATGCTGGATGAAATTCCAGGAGTGGGAGAGACCCGCAGAAACGCTCTGCTGCAGCACTTTGGTTCTTTAGCCAAGATTCGAGAGGCCAAAATCTGGCAGCTAAAAAAGGTTGACGGAATCAGCGGCAAAACTGCGCGTAAGATTTATGATTATCTGAGGGAAAACATGAGAGCTTATTAAATTCTGCCTAAAAAGAAAAATCGCCCCTGAGGGCGATTTATCATCATTATAAAATGTTTTCTTATAAAAAATATTTGTTTTAACCCTGATATTTATAAAACGACTGGAAGATTTTGTCCAGTCCATATTTTTCAGGGGAAAATATGTATTCAGTATTACCGAGAAAGAAGTAACCACCGGGATTTAAAACAGCAGTAAACTTATTAATCAGCTGGTCTTTCATATCTTTGGTTAAATAAATAAAGAAGTTGCGGCTCAAAATTAAATCCCAGTCATTTCGGAAACGAGCATTTATTAAATCTTTCTGCTCAAATCTGACCATTTTTTTGATTTCAGAACTTAGAGCATATGTTTTACCGTCAGCACTTTCTTTAAAATATTTATTTAATAGTTTATCAGAAACATTTTTTAAAGAGTTCTCCTTATATTCAGCCTGGCGGGCGGTATCCAAAATTGTGTGATCTAAATCTGTAGCATAAATTTCGAATTTGCTGGGGCTGATTCCCATCTCCTTTAAAATTATGGCCAGTGTATATGGTTCTGAACCATTGGAGCAGGGAGCACTCCAGATTTTAACCTTTCTATTTTCCTGAAAAAGCTTTGGAAAAACGTCAGATTCTAAAAACTCGAAATTTTCCGGGTTGCGAAAAAACTCTGAAGTGTTGATAGTAAAATGGTTTAAATAAGCATCCTTAAATTCCGTATCATGTTTAATCAGGTCAATACATTCATCAAAATCCTCAACCTGATATCTGCGCATCAAACTTTTAGTTCTTCTCTCTACTCGATCCAGCTTATAGCCATCTAAATCAATATTTAAAATTTTTTTTGCCTGATCCTTAAACTCTGTAAAAGTAATTCCCATTAAATTTATCCCTCCACTATTTCGGTAATACGGCTTCCAATCTCGTCTATTCTTTTGATTTCATGATAGGCTTCAGCCTTTGCTGCTGCTGAAGGCATACCATAAACAAGTGCGGTCTCTTTTGACTCTATTATACCATATCCACCGTTATTTACAATGGCAGACATTCCTTCGGCACCGTCATGGCCCATTCCTGTTAAAATGACTCCTAAAAGCCTGTCCCCACTAAAATTTTGAGCGATACTCTTCATCATATAATCAACACAGGGGCGAACACCGTGCAGTCTGTCTTTTTTATTGAGCTTAACTCTGCCCTGAGCATCAATTTCTAAATGAAAATCACCGGGAGCTAAGAGTCCGTGACCTGGTTTGAGGCGGTCACCTTCCTCAGCTTCTTTGATTTCCAGTCCGGAAATATTATTTAATCTTTCAGCAAGGGTTTCGGTAAAACCTGCCGGCATATGCTGAACAATTACAAAGGCAGCAGGAGAATTTTCTCCGATATCTGTAAATAATGTATTTAAAGCCCGGGGTCCTCCTGAAGAGGAGCCTACAGCTACAATCGGAAAAGCATCACTGCTTTTGATGGCTCGTTTTTTTATCCTCTTTTCCTTAAAATTAGCATTTGATTTAGCAGCAGCTTTCAATTTTAAAATCAGTTCTTCTTTAATTGAATCAATATTTAAAGAAATTGAGCCTGAAGGTTTGGGTATAAAGTCAAAGGCGCCCAGTTCCAGGGCTCGAAATACTGTTTCTCGATTATCAAGGGCGCTGACCATAATTACAGGTATTTTAGGGTATTTATCTTTAACAATTTCCAGTGTTTCCAGCCCGTTTAGTTTGGGCATTTCTACATCCAGCATTAAAAGGTCAACATCTATTTTTTTTAGTTTGCGGAGGGCGTCCTGTCCGTTATAAGCGGTTGCCGCAACTTTTAATTCGGAGTCTTTTTCTATAGTATCTGAAAATATTTTTCTCATAAAAGCAGAATCATCACAAATTAAAACTTTAAGCATTTTCTGACCTCCTTAATTATCTTTCTAAATTATATATTCTTTATTTGCGGTTAAAAACCTCTTTAAATCTTTAATAATTTTAATAATTATTATTGTTAATCTGCTTATTTTGTCAAAAAATGTCTTAAAACAACTGGTGGCTTAAATAACTCTATGTTATAATAAATATAAGGTCTAATAATTTTAAAATTTTAATGAATTGTATAATAAGGGGTTGAGTATTATGGAGCTTATAAATTGCAGAGAATGCGGCAAATTATTTTCTTCAGCAGGACAAAAAGTCTGCCCGGACTGTCGACAGAGTGAGGAAGAAAAATTTGAGATAGTAAAGGAATATTTGTGGGAGAATCCAAATTCTACAGTTAAAAAAGTAGCTGAGGAAACCGGAGTTGACGAGGATTTAATCATTAAATTTATGCGTGAGGACAGGCTGGCTGCTGAAGGCCTGGTAGTTGATTATACATTAAAGTGCAGGCACTGTGGAGCCGAAATTGAATCGGGAATATTCTGCAGCAGCTGCCGCAGTAAAATGATCAGTGATTTTAAGCAGGGAGATGAGCCGGAGGAAAAGAAAAAGGGAAACCAGGAGATGTTTTTAAAAGATCGTTTTAAAAGAAATAATTAATCAAAAATGAATAAAAATTTAATCTGAAGTCGTGCTACTTTTTTCGAAAGTCTTTTTAAATAAAGATAAAGTCAGTTAAAAAAAGAACTGGCTTTATTTAATTTTAATTTTCAAAATACTCTTTCAATTTTTAATGAATATGTTATAATAATTATGGAGTGAGATTTTTATTAATAATCTAATTCGTTTTAGTGGTTGAGAGATTTTACAGTAGAATATCTGCTCAATGGGGGTGATAATTAAATTATCATTGGCTTTTTGTTTTCAATATTTATTAAAGTCTGAATAAAAAAATAAGGAGGACAAAAAATGTTATTGAAAAAAAGTGCTTTGTTGAGTTTATTATTAATGGTGGCTTTGCTTTTTGTCTTCAGTTTTTCAGCATTGGCTCAGGATGAGGAAGTAGAAATTTTCAGCTGGTGGA
>JBKHDA010000083.1:0-7543 GCA_046541575.1 Halanaerobium sp.
CTCTGTGTTTTTGAATATATCTATTTTGCCCGACCTGACAGTAATATAGCCGGACAGAATGTTCTGCTGGCCCGTAAAGAAATGGGTAAACAGCTGGCCCGGGAGATGGATGTAGAGGCAGATATTGTGGTCCCTGTACCTGATTCAGGAATTGCTGCAGCTTTAGGATTTGCTGAAGAATCGGGAATTCCCTATGCACAGGGAATTTTAAGGAACCGCTATATGGGGCGGACCTTTATTCAGCCGACTCAGGAGATCAGAGATTTAAAGGTAAGGCTAAAGTTATCACCGATTAAAGAAATTATCAAAGATAAAAGAGTTATTTTAATAGATGATTCGATCGTCAGAGGGACAACCAGTAAGCAAATTATTGGTCGGATCAAAGAAGCAGGAGCCAGAGAAGTTCATATGGCTATCTCCTCACCACCTGTAGAACATCCCTGTTATTTTGGACTTGATACTTCCCGCCGGCAGGAATTAATCGCCAGCAGCAATTCGGTCGAAGAAATAAATGAGAGCATTGGTGCCGATAGTCTCCACTATTTAAGTCAGTCAGGTATGCTCAAATCAATCAAAACAAATGTTGAACTCGGATTCTGTACTGCCTGTTTTGATGGAGATTATCCAATAGACAGCCGCTACTTAAGTGAGGAGGATTAACTGTGGGATTAGATTACAAAAAAGCCGGTGTAGATATCGATGCCGGCAATAAGGCAGTTGAATTAATCAAAAAGGATGTACAGTCAACCTTTGGCCCGGAAGTTATGACCGGTCTGGGAGGATTTGGTGGGCTTTTTAAACCTGATTTAAGCAAATACACAAATCCGGTTTTAGTCTCCGGAACTGATGGAGTGGGAACCAAACTCAAACTGGCCTTTAAACTTGATCTGCATGATACTATTGGTGTTGATCTGGTGGCGATGTCAGTTAATGATATTTTAGCTCAGGGAGCTCAGCCTCTATTTTTTCTCGACTATCTGGCTGCAGGCAAACTGGAGCCGGAAAAAACTGCAGAGATTGTAAAAGGTATTGCAGCTGGCTGTAAGCAGGCCGGCGCAGCTCTAATTGGTGGAGAAACTGCCGAGATGGCAGGCTTTTATCAGCCGGGAGAATATGATCTGGCCGGTTTTGCAGTTGGAATTGTTGATCAGGATCAGATTATTACCGGTGAGAATATCAAAGCAGGTGATTTAGTGATCGGTCTTAAATCAGATGGACTGCACAGCAATGGTTTTACGCTGGCCCGGGCCGCACTTTTTGATAAAGCAGGTTTTGATTATACTGCAGAAATCGAAGGCTTAGAAAATAATTTGGGAGAAGAACTGCTCCGCCCAACAAAGATCTATGTAAAAACTGTGCTGGCTCTGCTGGATAAATTTAAGATTAAAGGAATTGCTCATATTACTGGTGGAGGTTTAATCGAAAACTTACCCCGGATTTTACCAGATGGACTTAAGGCTAAAATTGATAAAAACAGCTGGGAGCCGCAGCGAATTTTTAAGCTGATTCAGGAGGCTGGAGAAATTGCAGAAAAAGAGATGTACAGAACCTTTAATATGGGAATCGGAATGACTTTAGTTATAGATAAAGATGATCAGGAGCAAATATTTGGTGAACTTGAAAAAATGGGAGAAGAAGCCTGTCTGATTGGAGAAATAAAAGCAGGAGTAGGAGACCCCTCTCTCGAAATAAAATAAAGAAGGTGCAGAGATGCTAAAGATAGCTGTTTTTGCCTCAGGCAGAGGCTCAAATTTTCAATCGATTATTGACAGTATCAAAAGTGGAGATATTGCGGCAGAAGTTAAACTTTTAATCAGTGACAGACAGGATGCAGGAGCTTTAAAAAGAGCAGAGCGTGAAGAGATAGAAAATTTATTTATCAATCCGTCCCATTTTGAGACAAAGGCTGATTATGAAAAAGAACTGATTGGGCTTTTAAAAAACGCCGGAGTTGAGCTTGTAGTTCTGGCCGGCTATATGAGGATATTGTCACCAGTTTTTGTGAAAGAATTTAAAAATCAGATTATCAATATTCATCCTTCACTTTTACCTGCCTTTAAGGGGCTTGATGCTCAAAAACAGGCTGTAGATTATGGTGTTAAATACAGCGGCTGTACAGTTCATTTTGTGGATCAGGGAATGGATACCGGCCCTATTATTAAGCAGGCAGTGGTAGAAGTTGAAGCTGATGACAGTGCTGATGATCTGGCAAAAAGAATTTTAAAAGAAGAACATAGAATTTATCCTGAGGCAGTCAAACTAATTGCAGAGGGAAGAGTTAAAATTGAAGGACGTAAAGTTAAAATTCTAAAGGAGGAAAAATAACTTTGTCTAAAATTAAGAGAGCATTACTCAGTGTTTCAAATAAGGAAGGTATTGTCGATTTTGCTAAGGGTTTAAAAGAATTTGGAGTAGAGATTATTTCTACCGGTGGCACAGGCCGGATGTTAAAAGAAAATGGGGTTGAAGTTACAGATATCGATCAGGTAACAAATTTTCCAGAAATGATGGATGGAAGGGTTAAAACTTTACATCCTGCAGTTCACGGTGGGATTTTAGCGGTTAGAGATAATGAAGAGCATCTAAAGGAAATTGCTGCTCAGGATATTGAGCCAATTGATCTGGTAGTCTGTAATTTATATCCTTTTGCTGAAACTATTGCTAAAGAAGATGTGACTTTAGAAGAAGCAGTAGAAAATATTGATATCGGTGGTCCAACAATGATTCGCTCAGCTGCCAAAAACAATAATGATGTGGCAGTAGTTGTGGATCCATCTGATTATGACGAGCTTTTAGCTGAGATGAAAGTTGGTAATGGTGGTTTAACTAAAACTCAGAAACTTAAGCTGGCCTATAAAGCCTTCCACCATACAGCAGAATATGACCAGAGAATCCAGAAATATTTAGGTGAAATTGTACTGGGTGATCAAGAAAAAGAAAAAATGCCGGAAACTCTGCTGGACCGCTATGATAAGAGAGAAGATCTCCGCTACGGGGAAAATCCGCATCAAAAAGCAGCTTTTTATTTAGAAGCTGAACAGAATGAACCATCTATTTCTACTGCCGAGCAGCTGCACGGTAAGGGAATGTCTTATAATAACATTAATGATACTGATGGAGCTTTAGAATTAGTTAAAGAATTTGAAGCAAAGCCAACTGCAGCTGTAATTAAACATGCCAACCCCTGTGGAATGGCGACAGCTGATAATTTAAAAGATGCCTTTGTTAATGCACATGCGGGTGACCCTTTATCTGCCTTTGGTTCAATTGTTGCTGCCAACAGAAAAATTGATGCAGCAACAGCTGCGGAAATTGCTGATGAGGATAAGTTTATTGAAGTTGTGATTGCACCTGATTATGAAGCTGAGGCACTGGGAATCTTAAAAGAGCGCTCTGAGAAGATGCGGATTTTAAAAACGGGAGAGCTTTCTATTAATCGAGAAAAGCCGGGCTACAGTATGAAAAAAGTAACCGGTGGGCTTTTAGTTCAGGATAGAGATTTAGCTCAGACTACTGCTGAAGACCTGGAAGTAGTAACCGAAAAAGCTCCCACCGAAGAGCAGATTGAGGATTTACTCTTTTCCTGGAAGGTAGTAAAACATGTTAAATCAAATGCGATTGTAATGGCTAAAGATGAGATGGTAGTTGGCGTTGGCGCCGGTCAGATGAGTCGGGTGGATTCGATGATTATTGCCGGCCGCAAAGCTGATGGCCGTCAGCAGGGTGGAGTTGTTGCCTCTGATGCCTTTTTCCCCTTCCCTGATGCTGTAGAAAAAGCAGCTGAACTGGGGATTAAAGCAATTATTCAGCCTGGTGGCTCAATCCGTGATGAGCAGGTTATAGAAGCCTGTAATGAACTGGATATTGCGATGGTCTTTACAGGTAAAAGACATTTTAGACACTAATTAATTTTTTGAATCAAGATTTTAATTAATAAGAAGCTTTTTAGGTACAATAATTTAACAGCAAAAAATTCAGCTAGACTGGATTATTATAAATTTCCCTAATCAATTCTCCATTCTTATTTAATGGTTCCTACTCAGCCATTAAGAAGAATGGGGAATTTTTATTTTCGAAAATTTATCTAAAAGTTAAATTTTAAATAAAGGAATATGGAAGGCAATGGTGAATAATATTAATAACAGTAATTAATATAATTTAATAGTTATACTTAAGAGCAAAACAGTCTAAAGGCTGTGACGCAAAAATCTGAATCTAAGGATATAATCTAAGATTGTCAGATCTACCTCAGGGATTTAATAGCCAGTGATTTTATAAGCTGGCTATTTTTGCTGTTTATATATAATATATTAAATTAATTTGTTTACCAAAATTTAAATTTTTTAAGTAGAAATTATAAAATTGGCTTATCTGAGCTTAAAAAGGATTTTGATGTCCTAATAATATTATTTAATAATTGGAGATGTGGATATTGGCAGATATATATGTAGTTGAAGATTCTAAACTTGATCAGGCTGTAATCAAAAAAGTTTTAATTAATTTAGAATATAAAGCAGAATATTTTTCTAAAGCAGAAGCAGTAATCGAAGTAATGAACAATTTGGAAAAAGATAATTTACCTAAATTAATACTGATAGATATAGTCCTAGCCGGAGAGATTTCTGGATATCAGCTGGCTGAAAAATTAAAAAAGAAATATGATATACCGATAATATTTTTAATCGCCTCTGATAACAAAAAAGATTTAACTCAAAAGCTTTTAAATGGTGATCTATTCTTAAATAAGCCTATAAATTCAAATGAATTAAAAAATAATATTAAAATAATGATAGAAAAAAATAAAATTGATTCTCTAATAGAAAATAGAATTAATGAAAACATAGTTAAGAATCTTGAACAGCAAATATGGTATTACAAAGATCCATATACATACAAGATGGTTAATCAGAGTTATGCACTCTTTTTAGGAAAAAAAGAAACAGAGCTTGTTAATAAATATATTTATGATATTCTTCCTCCCAAAACTGCTGAAGAAGTGATTGCAGAAAATATAGAAGTCTTTTTACAGAAAAAAGTTTTCAAAAAAGAAAAATGGTATAAAAATTCTAATGGAGAAAATAGACTGCTTTCTATTAAAAAAACTCCCATTTTTAATAAAGATGGTAATGTAGAAAATATCTTTTGTGAAGCTGAAGATATTACAGAGCAGAATATTTTGGAAAATGAACTTAGAAGTAATAGAGATAATTTACAGCAGATAATTGAAGCAGTTCCAGATATAATATTTCTAATAAATGAAGATGGTGATATTTTAGACCTCTGGACTGGAGATCAATCAAAGCTTCTTTATCCTAAAAAAGAGGCACTTGGCAAAAATATAAAGGCTTTGTTGTCAAAGAAATCTTATAATATCTGTAAAAATAAAATTCGTGAACTTATAAACCAGAAAAAAATTGTTACTTTTGAGTATAGTTTATTGATTGATAATTACAAAAAATACTATGAGGCTAAAATGTTAAATCTCAAAAGTTTTCAAAAACAGCAGAGAATAATTGTAAGTGTTAGAGATATTTCTGAGCGAAAAGAAAACAGTCTAAAACTTGAAAAATTGTCCAGAGAATACGAAACTATTTTATCAAATGTAGAAAATGAGATGGAGAGATTGGATTCCAGCCGTAAACTTCCAATTGCAGTCATGATTGCAGATTTAGATAACTTAAAATATATAAATGATAATTATGGGCATCAGGAAGGCGATAATTATATAACTACAGCAGCTGAAATGATTTCAGATTCGACCAGAGATGAAGATATTGTGGCTCGAATTGGTGGAGATGAATTTGCTCTTATTCTTCCTGATACTAATTTTGATGGTGCTCAAAAGATTTATCAGAGAATCAAAGAAAAGCAGCATCAATATCTAAAAGAAAACGATAAGATTGAGATATTTTCAATTTCAATTGGATATTCAATTAAAAATCACAAAGATTCACCTCTGGAAGAAGTATTTAAATCAGCAGATAAGAAAATGTATAAAAATAAAGAAAAAAATAAAAATAAGTGAGATTGTAAAATTAATGATTAATAAGTAGAACAAACTAATTTATTATAACTTTTTCTGAATAGATGTATTTGTTGTTTAGCTCGAGAAAGTAAGAACTAAAATTTAAGGGGGGCGCTTTAATTGAATAATATAATGGTAGGCAGGCAGCCGATTCTTGATAAAAAAGAAAACTTATTTGCTTATGAACTTTTATTTAGATCTTCAGATAATAATGAAATAAGAGATGGTGAGCAGGCAACAGCAGATGTAATTACAAATAGTCTTGAATCTATAGGACTTTTAAATTTAACGCAAAATAAACCTGCTTTTATCAATTTCACTGCAAAAATGATTAAAAATAAGATACCTGATATCTTATCAAGTGAATCTATTTATATTGAAATACTGGAAACGGTTGAGGTTGATCAAGAAATAGTTGAAATCTGCAGAGAATTGAAAAATGAAGGTTTTAAAATAGTTCTTGATGATTTTGTATTTAAAGAAACAATGATTGAATTGGTTAAAATTGCTGATATTATCAAAATTGATTTTTTGGACTCTAATAAGAAAGTTAGAAAAGAAACTTTAAATTTAATAAAAAATAAGTATAATAATCAGGCAAAATTTTTGGCTGAGAAGATAGAAGACTATTCAGATTTAAAAGAAGCGAAAGAATTTGAGTATGATTATTATCAGGGCTTTTATTTCACTAAACCCGATATTGTTTCAGGTAAAAAAGTTGAACCATATAAACTTAGTTATAATAGTATTATAGAAGAGTTAAACAAGGAAAATCCTGATTTTAGAAAGATAGAAGATAATATAAAACAGGATCTGTCTATGTCTTACAGCCTTTTGCGTCTTGTCAATTCAGCTGCTTATGGCTATGATATTAATTCGATTAGACAGGGTATTGTTCTTTTGGGAGTGGACAAGTTAAAAAAATGGAGTCTTCTTTATTCTTTTAAAAATATGAACAATAACAAACCTGATATTTTATTAAAAACTTCTTTAGTCAGGGCTTATTTTGCTGAGGCACTTAAAAAACACTTAGATATAGATGAAGACTTATTTATTCTCGGCCTCTTTTCTCTAATAAATGCTTATTTAGATAGAGATCTGGAGGAGATTTTACCACAAATATCAATGAAAACAGAAATTAAAGAAGCACTTATCTCAAAAGAAGGTAAACTGGGTGATGTTTTAAAGCTCATAAATATTTATGAAAAATCAAATTGGGAAAAATTAAGTGAGTTTTCTTTAGATTCAGCAGCTATTTTTAATGATTATCTGGAAGCGATCGAAAAAGCTGAGAAAATATTTGATATTACTTAAACTTAAATAAAAATGAAAAAACCCGCCTCGGGAAAAAGACGGGTAAAACAAGGAGAAAAGTATCTATTACTTTTATCTATGCTTAAAGCTGTCCTCTGCAACAGCTTCAAAAAGGGGATAACAAAGTTTATCTCTTTGTTACAATTATATAGTATCAGTGGATTATTAAAAAAACTTTAAATAAAGATTAGAAACAAATTAAAA
>JBKHDA010000084.1:0-7514 GCA_046541575.1 Halanaerobium sp.
TTAATTATTTTTTTATAAAAGATTAGATGCTTGTTCAGCTAGCCTTGATCTTTCAGATTTTTTCATTTCTACATGGCCATAATTATCCTGATTCATAAATTTATCGATTACATATGAAAGGCCATTGGAACTTTTTGATAGATATGGTTGGTCAATTTGATCTATATCACCAGTTAAAACTATTTTTGTACCCTTGCCAGCCCTACTAATAACAGTTTTGATCTCTTTTGGAGATAAGTTTTGAGCCTCATCAATGATCATAAATTGATTTGGTATCGATCTTCCTCTAATATACTGAAGTGGTTCAACCTGAAGTTTATTATAGGATTTAAGATTATCTATTATTTCTTCTCCATTACCATTGCTAATATAATCGAAGTTATCATAGATTGGCTTCATCCATGGTTTTAATTTTTCTTCCAATGTGCCGGGTAAAAATCCTATTTCATTTCCTACCGAAACAGTTGGCCTGGTTATTATCAGTTTGTTATAGATATTTAGGTTAGAAACCTGCTCCATTCCGGTGACAAGAGATAAAATAGTTTTACCTGTGCCAGAAATTCCAGAAATAGTTATTAATGAAATAGAAGGGTCCATCAACATTTCAACAGCAAAGATCTGTTCTCTGTTTTTAGCTGTAATCCCGTGGATTGATTTATTTTTTTCTATTAATTTTAAATTACCACGGCAGTACTTAGCAAGAGCGGTCTGCTGATCATTATAGGCTCTTAGTTCCAGCAGTTGATTATTAATCAGATTTGTATTTTCATCATCATAATCTATTTTCTTTTTGCTGTAGAGTTTATCGATGGTATCTTTAGGAACTGTTAGAGTTGTATAACCTTTATAGTTTTCTGTAATTAAAGTCTGGTCAGTAGTATAATCTTCAACAGGAATTCCCATCTGCAGAGCCAGCAGCTGCAGAGTATAGTCTTTGGTCACCAGTGTAGATTTTGTCTGCCGCGCTATACTAATTAGTCTTAGATCAGTTGCATTTTTAATTTCATTATTGATATTTGAATTAAGATGCAGATGTTTGTCAAAATTATCATCTAAAAAGTAGTTTTTATTTATTTCAAAATATGGGTAGAAAAAATTTTTATCAAAGTAGAGTGTGATTTTACCACCTGAAGAGATTTTTTTGCTCATTTTTTCCATGATTTTAAAGTCAAATACTTTTTCTGCGATTTCATTTAGAAAAATTCTGCGCAGATTTCGGATAATATCACGAGCATTTTTGCCAATTTGATCATCAGAACTTTTTTTCTTATTAAGCTCCAATAAAACCTCTCTTGGAATAATTATTTCATTATCTTCAAAATTATAGATTGCCTCACTGTCATGCAAGAGAACACTGGTGTCAAGAAGATAAGACTTTTGATTCATTTATTTCCTCCCTTAAGATTTGATAATTTAATTATATAATCTTTTTATTAATTTTCATTTACGATAAGGTAAAATTATGGTAAATTTTTTGAGGCAGAACTACAGGAATTAATTTTAAAAATAAAATGCTTAGTCCTCAATCAAAAAATTAAACTTATCTGATTTAGCTATTTCCAGGCAGGCATCAGCTATTTTAGCATCATATTTAATGCCTCGATTTTCTTTTAGTTCAAGACAGGCTTTCTCAAATCCTGGTTTTTCTCTATAAGGCCTTCTATTATTCATAGTGGCAAAAACTTCTGCAACAGAAAGTATTTTTGCTTCAAAGCGGATTTCTTCATCTTTGAGTTGGTTGGGATATCCAGAGCCATCGATCTTTTCATGATGGTCTCTAATTATTTGAGCGATATCTTCATTTAGAGTATTAAACAATTCATAACCATAGGTTGGATGTTCTTTAATTATTTTATATTCACTTTTGCTTAAATTAGCTTTATATAGTAATTCAGTTGGCAGCAGTAGAGATCCTATATCATGGATTCTAGCACTTTGTTCAATTAAATTAGTTTTTTTATTATTTATATCTAGCTGATTACAAATTAAACTTGAAACTTTTCTTACATTATTATGATGTTCATCTAGAAAAGTAAATTTTGATTCAAAAATTTGCTGAAATATTTTAGCAACCTGATTTAAATTAGAAATTATATTAGGGGAGGCATCAAAATCAAAAATAGTTGAATGTATAATTGATTTTCCATTAATATTTACTGCCTGGTAAAAAACAATGACATTTCTTAGCTCTTCATTTCCAAGTTTGTGAATAAAATTTGAGGGATAACTTTCGTTATTTAGAGCCTTTTTAATTTTATTATTGATTATTTCTTTACTGCTTTTATTTATTTCAAAAATACTCTTATAATTAAGTTCAGACTTAGTATAGTTGTAATAATTAAGAGCAGCTTTGTTAAAATCAATAATTTTAGCGCTTTCAGGTTCAATTAATAGAACTGGAGTCTGTATTTTATCAAGTATTAAATCCTGAAAAGTATTTTTGATTTTAGTTCTGCCGAGTAAATAATCAAGAGAAATATTAAAATAATCTGCTATTTCTAAAATAGTTTCCAGAGAAGGTATTCGAGTATTTTGTTCATAATTAGCAATAGTAGTTCTAGCATAGCCTAAATCTTCTGCCAAATCTTTCTGGCTTAGTTTTCTTGATTTTCTAATTTTTTTTAATCTACTGGAAAATTCCTGCATCACTTCCACCTCATTTTATTTTTAAAAATAAATTTTAACCAGTTTAAAGCATACCTCTAATGATAATAGGCAGTCTCTTAACTAAAGTTATTATAACACTCTAATTATTATATGCAAATAAGAAAAAAGCTATGGTGGAAATTAAAAATTCAATGTTCCTGTAATAATAAAAATAGTAATGATTATAATAACAAGAATCTTCAAAACTTCTATTTGGTGACACAATACGAGTAAAAACCGGTTTTTTTCACAGAGAATAAATAGTAATAGTTACCATTACACTAATTGTGTAAATAATGGTAATGGTTATAAAATTTCTATATACTTGAATTATTACAAAATATAGCAAATAAAAATTCAGGAGGAAATTGCTTGAAAAATCCATTTAAAAAATTGAGTGTCGGTCAGAAGTTAATAACAGTCTTTGTTGGAATAATTGTTTTAAGTCTTAGTATTACTACCTATTTAAGTTATCAGGATTCACTGAATATGAACGAAGAACAGACAAGAGATCAATTAGAAGTTGTGCGCGAATTAAAAGAAAAGGAAATAAGCAGTTATTTTAGTGAATTAGAAGATGAATTAACTATTCTAACTAAATCTAGTTTAATAAAAAACAATATTTACAATACGAACAATAATCAACTTGAGGAATATATAAAAATGCAGCAGGAAGAAAATGATTGGACAAATATTTTTTTGGTTAGTCTTAGTGGAGAAGTACTATATTCGACATCTACAGGAGAAGATTCAGATACCAATTTAGTTAGAGATAGATATAATTCCAGCGGTCTGGCCCGTGCTTATGAGAAAGGTTTGAAAAAATTTTCTATTATAGATTTTTCTCATTATGAACCAGCAGCTGAAAATAGGGCTTTTATGTCTGCCCCCATAATAGAAAATGATCAAATTAAAGGTGTTGCAGTGATGGAGATATCTTCAGATAAAATTGATCAAATCATGCTTGAGAAAAACATAAAATATGAAAGTGGAAAATCATATATAGTTGGCTCAGATAATTTAATGAGGTCAAACAGCAGTTTTATTGAACAGGATACTTTATTAAATTTTAGAGTAGAGACTGAAGCTGTTAAAAATGCATTTGCCCATAAAGAAGAGATTAAACTAATAGAAGACTTTAGAGGAGAGATGGTTTATAGCTCTTATACACCACTTGACATAGAGGGTCTAAATTGGGCTTTAATATCAGAGGTAGATGAAGCAGAAATTCTGCAGCCTATCAATAATTTATTAAAAAAGAATTTGACTGTGTTGATAACTGTTATTTTTCTGGCAATTTTAATCACTATGATGATGATAAAATTTATAATTTCTCGTCCTTTATTAAAAATTAGAGATGTTCTCAAAAAAATCAGTAATGACACAGACCTACGTCAGCGGGTAGATATTAATAAAGATGATGAAATAGGACAATTAGCTCAGGATCTCAATAAGACAATAGATACCCTGGTTCAAATTATCGGAGGGGTAAAATCTATTTCTGAAGAGGTCAATAATACTTCTGATAAAATAGAAGAACAAAATGATAAACTTGCTGATAGAACAATGAGTCAGGCTTCTTCTCTTGAACAAATTTCAGCTAATATGGAAGAAGTTACCGCTTCTATTGAAGAAGTAGCAGCTGGTTCAGAGGAAGCAAAAGCCAGGGGAGAAGAAAATCTTAAAGTTGTAAAAAAAGGGTCAAATGTTATAGAGGAAACCGTTGCTTCGATGTCAGAAGTATCAAAAAGCAGTTTAAAAATTGAAGAAATAATATCTACAGTTAATGAAATAGCTTCTCAGACCAACTTACTGGCTTTAAATGCAGCAATAGAAGCTGCAAGAGCTGGGGAAGCAGGAAGAGGTTTTTCGGTAGTAGCCTCTGAAGTGCGTGATTTATCAGAAAGAACTTCTAATTCTGCTAAAGAAATTGAAAATTTAATCAAGGATATGATTGAAAAAATAGAAAATGGAAATAACTTAATAAATCAAACAGGAGAAGCCTTTAAAAAAATAGTAGAAAACTCTTCTATTACGGCGGAAACTATTAGTGAAATTTCTACCTCTATTCAAGACCAGGCTTCTGCTTCATTAGAAATACAGGAAGTAATCTTAGAAATTGATAATAATACAAAGAAAAATAATGATTTAGTACGCAATATCAAAGGTGATAGTGAAGAATTAAATAATAAAGCCGAAAAATTAGCTGATTTGGTTTCAAAATTTATTGTAAATAGTGATAAGTCTGATGATCTGCTGGATAAAAAAACAGATGCTTAAAATATAGTTTTAATTTTTATTTTTATAATAAATGGAGGAGTTTAAATGCATAACAGTAAAGATGTGAAGAAGGATCTAAACAAACTTATTAATGCTACTGGCACATTAAAATATAAAAATCAAATTCTGCTGGCTATTACGGAAGAAAAAATGTTGGAAAAATTTGAAGCTATTCTTGAGAAAAAATATATCGTAAAAAACCAAAAAAACTTAGACAGGAAGAATTTCAAAGATTACGATCTAATAATTATAGATGAAACTTATTTTGAGCGCCATGAAAATAATTTCAAAAATATTAGCAGCTTCATACCAGTTTTATTAATAATAGATAAACAAAAGAAACTTAATAAGGAAGTTAGCATTCCTGATTTTATTACAGAAGTTGTTAATATTCCAGTTGTAAGTTCAATTCTTCTTAATAGAATCCAGTTATTATTGGATTTTAGGGATTATTCTGTTAGAAGTGAAAATAGATTTGAATATTTGTCTTTTCACGATGAATTAACGGGTCTGCACAACAGAATTTTTTTGGATGGATATTTAAAAAAGGCAAAAAAAGAAGAACTTTTACCAATCAGTTTTATTGCCGGAAATATTGATAGTTTAAAAGTAATTAATCAAAAATATGGACGTATATATGGAGATCAGTTAATTAAAAAGACAGCAAATATTTTAGCGAATCTTTGTCAGGAAGAAGATAAAGTTGTTAGAATAGGAGGGGATGAATTTTTAGTTATTCTTCCAGGGAAAGATTCAAAAGAAGCTGAAAAAATTTCAGAAAAGATAGGAGAGAATTTTTATAATACTTTTGTTGATGAAATAAAAGTTAGTATAGGGCTGGGTAATGCCACACGTTCATTTTTAACTCAGGATATTGAAAGTGTAATTACAACAGCGATGAATAATATGTATTTAAATAAACTGGGCAAAAATGAAAGCATGAAACATCAGGTGATAAAATCAATGATCAATACACTTGAAGCCAAATCTTTTGAAACAAATGCTCATGCGGAAAGAATGAAAGAATTAGCATTTCAGCTGGGAAAAAGTATTAATCTCAGCAAAAGAGAAATTGATGAATTAAAACTACTGGCTGACTTACATGATATTGGAAAAGTAGCAATTCCTGAAAGCATATTAAAGAAGCCTGCTAAATTAACAAGAGAAGAATTTGAAATTATCAAAAAACACCCTGAAATTGGATATGAGATTGTCAGAACCATACCTGAACTTCAGAATGTTGCTGAGGGAATTCTCTCCCATCATGAAAGATGGGATGGAAAAGGATATCCCAATCAACTAAAAGGAGCTGAAATCCCAATTCTTGCTAGAATTATAACAGTTATTGATTCTTTTGATGTTATGAGGAATAAAAGAGCTTATAAGGACGCTTATTCTCTAAGTTATACAGTTGAGGAACTACAAAGAGGTGCCGGCAGCCAATTTGATCCAAAGTTAATTAGCAATTTTTTGAAATATGTCATTAAGCTACCTTTAGAGGTAAGAGTTTAGCATGTAGATATTTGGAGGCGCCAAATATATAATAAATAAAAAATGGAGGTTCGAAAAAATGAAAAAGAGAGTACTTGTTGTAGATGATGCAGCATTTATAAGAATGCTATTAAAAAAGACTTTAGAGGAATTAGATTTTGAAGTAGTTGCAGAAGCCAAATCTGGTAAAGATGCAGTCATTTTCTATGATCATTATAAGCCTGATATTGTTACAATGGATTTATCTATGCCGGATATGGATGGAATTGAAGCAACAAAAAAAATAATTGAAAAGGATATAGCTGCTAAAATCATTATTTTTTCTGCTATTGGACAAAAGAGAAAGATTATAGAATCTTTAGAGGCGGGAGCTAAAGATTTTATCTTAAAACCACTTGATAAAGATAATATTTTTATTAAAATTAATGAAATAGTTAATTAAGTAAAGTATACAGTATATTTAATTTTGTTAATTTAAAAACAAAAATAGATGCCCGCTATTAAGCGGGCTTTAATTATACTTTTTAATTTTCAAAGGGCTTAATAAAATAAAATTCATTTTCAGCAGAATGGTTTTCATTAAAGACATAGCCGTCCAGTTCAATTTCCTTTATTTGGTCAATACTTTCAACTTGCTTTTTAATCATTTGATCAAGCATCTTTCCTCGATTTTGTTTAACATAATAACCGACTGTTTTCAGGCTGCCGTCTTCTTTTTCCTCTTTAAAATAAAAATCAATTATCCTTCCCTGATAATTTTTTTCAACAACCTTACTGTATTCGTTTGAGGCCAGGTTGATAATTAAACCAGTATCAGCAAAATAGTCCTCCATTATTTCCTGCCAGTAATCATAAAGGTTAATTCCATCCGGTTTGAGCCTCATCTCCAGCCTGTAGGGCCAGATTTCTGTATCTGAGTGCAGAGGTCCATACATTGGAGAAATTATAACAAGTTTTTCCTGGAGATAGGAAAATTCTTCTTGACCATAGTTTTCCAGCTCAAGCTGTTTAAAAACAGCGCCATTGTAGCATTCAATAGCCGGGATAGTCTGATCTTCAAAACTGTGTTCCTGAAAAAGTTCATAGGTTCTATCTAA
>JBKHDA010000085.1:0-7350 GCA_046541575.1 Halanaerobium sp.
GGATTAAAATAATTAAGGGGATTAATGTTATAGGAACTCCCCCAGCTGAAATTCTGTCTGCCCAGTCTCCAGTCAATCTTATCTGTATAATAATTTAGATAGGCTTCTTTAAGTTCAAAATCTAATTCTCGCTCTTTTTTGTCCTGCTGATAATAGCTTTCTAAAGTTAAAGCTCCCTTTAAATAATAATTTAAGTCAAAACTTAAATCGTGCTGATAATCTAATTCCAAAAAACTCTGATCCTGCCAGCGCTCAGACTCCTGCTCATAGATAACTGAAGTGCTTAATTCACCGCTGGAGGAAGCTGCAGCAAGCTTAAAAGTAAATAAAAAACTTAAGATTAAAGTTAAAGCTAAAATATAAATCGTAAGAGTTATATTTTTATACTGCTTTAATTTCAGCATTATTTTTCCCCCTTATTTAATCTTTGTCCTACTGCCTCTGCAGATAACGGGTCGTAAAGATATTGGGATCAAGCTCTGGTTCAAAATCTACTTCCAGCATTTTTAGAATTGTCCTGCTTCCTTTTTGTACATTTTCCACTTCTATTCTGCGGGCCAGTCGATTACCGTCAATTTCATCAAAGTCGCTTAAATTAATTACCTTGATTAACTCCTCCTGCTGATCATAATACTCTATTTTTTGACCCAGCCAGAGATCTTTTCGAACCCACATCCTACCATAGCTGTAATCAATATCAGGATCTATAATTTTTAAATGGAGCTCAATAATTTCTTCCTTTTCTTCGGTGATTTCTGCCTGATAATTATCAGTGAAATTGGCTCCGCTAAAAATGCTTATATCATTATATGTCAAATCAGATCCGACAAAACTTCCGTTTTTCTGGCTGCCTGATATTTTTCTAACTCCACCCAGAGCCGGTAAATATAAATACATATCTTCCTGATTATTTTTCTGATCATCTAAAAGCAAAAACGATGTCCCCTTAATATCTGCTGGCTCGGTAAACTGCATCAGAGAGCGGTCGGTTTCTCCTTCCAGTCGATAATTGTTAAGAGTTCTACTTCTCATGTCTCCGGAACTGCTGTAAAGCTCCATCTCCATCAGCATCTGGTGACTTTCTGCCTGGCGGGAAGTTTCCACCCTCTTTAAAACCTCCTCCCCATCCAGTTCTGCTGCCAGGCTGAGTGAGGTGCTTATAAACAATAAAGAAAGTAAGAAAATTAAAATTTTTTTAAGCATTTTTAGCCTTCCTCCTTTTAATCTGCCCTGATATTTTCCCAGAAAAAGCTGATGTGTTTTTGAGTTGCCTCTTTTAGCTCTTCAAAGCTGTCCAGTTCAAAAATCAGATAACGCATGCGGTAATATATCAGAGCACTGACAAATTCATTAGCAGTAAATGCTGGTTCTAAATTGCTTTTTATTTTCTCCTGCCGCTGCAGACTGATAAAAAATTCAGTGACTCTTTCTATATTATTTTTCATTCGTCTCTGCAGCCTTTTTTTAACAACCGGATTATTATTTTCTTTGAGCATTATCTGTAAAAGTTTGACTTTCTTTTGATCCTGCATTTCTCTAATTACAACCTCAGCAAAATAATTTAAAATTTCAACTGGATCAAGTTCAGCTGATTTAAACTTAGCTTCAAATTTTTCAGCTTTCAAATTTAAAGGTGCCAGATAGTTAAAAAGCTCGGAAAAAATATCTTCCTTACCGCTGAAGTGATTGTAAATTGAACTGCTCTTAATTCCAACAGCAGCAGCGATTTCACGCATTGAAGTACCATGATAGCCATTTTCTGCAAATAAATCCAGGGCTTTATTTAAAATTTTTTCTCTAGTTGTAACCACTTTTTCACCTCCAGCTCTCATAATTTATTCAATTTAATTGTCTTTTCTTTACAGTTTAATTATAACTAACGATTGTTAGTCTGTCAATAAAATAATTCTTCAAAAAAATAAAGCAGCAACCTTAAAGTCACTGCCTTTTTTCTTAAAAATTATTAAGTTGTACATAACTTTTTATAAGTCCAGCAGTGTAAATTTCAGTTCTTTATTAAATAAAGTTTCAAATCCAGAAGCAGCCTCCATTGCGTCTTCAATTTCCAGACGTAAATCGTGTTGAGAATAAATATTAAACAAAATATAATCAGATTCAATTTCAATCTCTATTCTCTGCACCAGTCCTTTGCGGTTTAACTCCAGACTCTCAGCAATTTCTAATATAATTCCACTTTTTCGAATTAATTCTTTATCACTGCCTTTGCGATGAATAATATCTTTAAAACTTTTACGGTTTAAGTTATATTTATGCAGACTGTATTTGCTGTGGCGGTGAGATGCTGAAATATAAGCTGCTAAAAGCAGTTCACGATGTGTTAAACCATATAAATCTGCATTTAAAATTACATAAAAAGAATGTTCATGATGATCATAATAGTTTATATTAGTACCCACATCATGCAGCAAAGTTGCTGTTTTAATTATTCTACTAATTCGATCTGGAAATTTATTGAATTCAAAAGAAAACTCAGATTCCAATTGATAAAAAATACTTTTACTCAGTTCATGAACCTTAGCAGCATGTTTTTCATTTAAATCAAAATTATGAAGCAGATTTTTAATAGAGTAATCTAAGACATCAGATACAGGAAGTTTATTATCAAGTAAAAAGTCATACACCAGACCCTCTCTAATCCCCTTACCACTTATCACCAGATCATTAATCTCCGTAAAATCCATCAAATAATTTACTAATGCACTGGCTCCAATAAATATATCCGCTCTTTTACTGGAAAGACCTGATATGTTTTTCCTTGCTTCAATACTTTTTTTCGACACCTCTTTATAAACTGAGTTAACATTTTTAGCATTGAGATTATAATAGTGTAGAGTTTCTAGTGAATAATTATTCTTCCTCTGCCAGATTTTAGCTATATTTCTGATAGTACCTCCAACACCTATCAAAGGAATATCTTTTATATTTTTTAACCAATCAAGCTTAGAAAATTCCTGAAGCAAATATTTCTTAATATCTTTATCACTATTATTCTCATCGTACAAATCAAACTTTTCTGTTATAGTTAAAGCTCCAAAGGGCAGACTGATGCTCTCCTTAACCATTCTGTCTTCCATTAAAACCAGTTCTACACTACCTCCACCAACATCCATAATCAAAGCTGATTTTTGATCAAAACTATTAGAGACTCCGCGATAATCATAATATGCCTCTTCTTTACCTTTAAGAACCCTGACCTCTAAACCAGTCTGTTTATATACTCTATCTAAAAATTTCTGCTGATTATCTGCCTCTCTTACTGCAGCAGTAGCTACAGCAATTATTTCATTAACTTCAACTGCATCACATAAGTTTTTAAAAAGAGTTAAAGTCTGAAGGGCTTTTTTTATTCTATCCTCTTTTAAATAGGAATTTTTATGCATTCCTTCCCCTAAGCGGACAGTCTCTTTCAATTCATCTATAATTCTAAATGATTTATCACTCCTGTAATCAACTAAAATCATCTTGATTGAGTTAGAACCAATATCAATTATTGCAAGCTTCTTCATTTAACTACCTCCTCATTTGTGATATATGACACCACTATGTAAACTTTAGATTAATTTTAGGTAAAATCTATATCTCTTTTTACAATCATATGTTAAAATGATAATATAGTAAAGCATTTTTCAAAAAATTTACATAAATTTAAAGTAAGGTGGTAAAAATGTTAAATCGAGTCGCAACTATTTATATTGCATCAAGTGATATCATTATGAAAATTGCCGAAAGAAAAGGAAAAGATTTAGTAATTCTGGAAGAATTATTTTATCCAATAAATCTAGGCCATGATACATTCTCACGCTCTGCTGTTGCCTTTGAAAAAATAAAAAAACTAAATCAGGCTATTAATAATTTCAAAAGAATTGCTGATGAATACCGGGTTGAGAGAGTTGAAATATTTGCAACAGCTGCCTTAAGAGAAGCTCTTAATAAAGACTATATTATTTATCAGATTAAAAACAACAATCACCTTAATGTAAAGATTTTTGATAATATCGAAGAACATCAGTTGATTTACCAGGGGATACGAAATACAAACAGAGAACTTGAAGGAGATAATCTTTTTGCCTATATTGGAACCGGCAGTCTGGGAGTTGCAGTGGCCACTCAAGACTATATAGCTAAGAGTCAGAGTATTACTTTAGGTTCTTTAAAAATTAGTGAAATTCTGAGGGGTATCCAGAACAAAACTGACGAATTTCATATTGTTGTTGACGGATATTTAAGTGGATATATATATAACCTGGAGCTTTTTTTAAATAAATTTAATATCAATAATTTTTATGTTTCCGGAAAAGAAATTGAATTAATTGCAAAATTAGCTGGTATTACTAAAAAATCAAATACTTTTAAGATTTCTAGAGCTGCTTTTTATCGGCTTTATAATAATGTTAAAACTAAAACACCTAAACAGCTGCTGGAAAATTATGAACTTGAGGAGGTTGAAGCTGAAACACTTCTGCCTTCAATGACAATATATAAAAATTTGATGAATTTAACTCAAAGCAACCAAATAACCGGTAGTACTGTAACCATCGAAACAGAAGTAATTAGAAATATGCTCTTTGATGACCGCAGTAGTGAATTGGAAAAACAGAGTTTCAAAAATATTATAGCCTCTTCCCGTTCAGTATCCGAAAAATATCATTATAATCAGGAACATGCAGAAACTATAGAAAATATTGCTTTAGATATTTTTGATGTCTTAAAAGACCGCTTTAAACTTTCAAAAAAAGAGAAAATTCTGCTCCAGTCAGCTGCAGTTCTTCATGATACAGGAAAATATATAAATTTAAAAAAACATTATGAGCACTCTTATTATATAATTAAAAATAGTGACATCACAGACCTAAGCGATTATGATAAAAATATTATTGCTCATATTGCTCTTAATCACAGCCAGAGTTCAACTACAAATCTTAAGATTAAAGACAGTTGTCTTGATAATTATCAGGAAAGAGTTCTTATTGCAAAGTTAACGGCAATCTTAAAAATAGCTGATTCACTTGATAAAAGTCACAAAGAACCTTTTAGTGAAGTTGAAATTAATCTAACAGAAAACAAATTGGAATTAATTATCAATACAGAAAAAGATATTTTTTTAGAAAAATGGGCTTTTAATGATAAATCAAGAATCTTTAAAGAAGTGTTTGGAATTGATGTTTCTTTAAATAAAAAGAATATCTTTATTTAATAAGGAGTAGGATAAATAATGAATCTCAATGAGCCAAAATTTTATTTTAACAAACAGCTGAGCTGGTTAAAATTTAATATTCGGGTTTTAGAAGAAGCAGATAAAGATGATCAGGAAACTCCTCTGCTGGAAAAACTTAAATACCTGGCAATTACAGCCAGCAATCTAGACGAATTTTTTATGGTCAGAGTTGCCCGCATCAAAGATGATATTGAATCAGGCTATAATGAACCTGATAAATCCGGTTATAGACCACGAGAGTTGTTTAAAGAAGTTGCTGAAACTATTCATCATCTCTATGAAAATCAGTATAAATATTTTAATAAAACAATGAAAAAACTAAAAAAAGAAAAAATTTATTTCAAAAAATATAATGATCTAAATAATAAACAGCGTCAATATACCAAAAAATATTTTAACGAAATTATTCTGCCGGTTTTAACTCCAGTTGCCATTGATCCCAGTCATCCCTTTCCTCTGATTGCAAACAAAAGTTTAAATCTGGGGGTGCTCCTGGAAAGAAATAAAAATGAAAATATATTTTCTACTATTGAAGAAAAAAAGGTTTTTTCAGTTGTTGAAGTTCCATCAAATCTGCAGAGATTTGTGGAAATTCCTGCTTCTAATAATGAAAATGTCTTTATATTTTTAGAAGAGATTATCAAAGCAAATATTGATCAACTTTTTAGTGGTAACAAAGTAATTACAGCTGATACTTTCAGAATCACCAGAAATGCCGAAGTGGTATTAGATGAAGAAAGTAAAAATTTATTATCAGAAATGAAAAGATATGTTAAAAGACGCCGCTGGGGCTTTGCTGTGAGACTTGAAATCAATTCTGACTGCAATCAATATATCTTAAATTTTCTTAAAGATAATTTAAAGGTAACAGAAGCTGATATTTATCAAGTTTCTGGTCCTATTAATCTGGGATCATTTATGGATTTTGTTCTGAAACTTAATAATCACGATCATTTGAAATTCAAAAAAATGATACCCCAGCCAAATCCAGATATCTATAATGCAGATGATATTTTCGAACTCATAAAGGAAAAAGATATTGTTCTCCATCATCCTTTTGAAAGTTTTGACCCTGTTGTAGAAATAGTTAAAAAAGCTGCTTCAGACCCTAAAGTACTTACAATCAAGCAGACCCTCTACAGAGTCAGCGGTAATTCTCCCCTGATAGAGCATTTAACCAGAGCTGCTGAAAATGGCAAACAGGTCACTGTACTGGTAGAATTGAAAGCTAGATTTGATGAAGAGAAAAATATAGCCTGGGCCAAAAGACTGGAAGAAGCCGGCTGTCATGTGATCTATGGAATTAAGGGCTTAAAAGTCCATGCTAAAGCACTGCTGATTGTTAGAGCAGAAAAAGAAGGTATAAAACGCTATGTTCATATGAGCACTGGTAATTATAATGATAAAACAGCTGAATTATATACAGATATGGCTTTAATGACTTCTAAAGATAATTTCGCCAGTGATATTGCAGGTCTTTTCAATCTGCTGACCGGTTATTCTAAACCACCAGAATGGAAGTTACTTGCTGTTGCTCCACTTGACCTAAAAGAAAAATTCATTAAATTAATTGAATCTGAAATTAATAATTCTAAAAGAGGGTTAGAAGCCAAAATTATTGCCAAAATGAATGCCCTGGTGGACAGTGATATTATTAAAAAACTATATGAAGCTTCTCAAGCTGGAGTAAAAATTGAGTTAATAGTTAGAGGGATCTGCTGCCTTGTCCCTGGAATTGAGGGAGTAAGCGAGAATATTAAAGTAAGAAGTATAATAGGAAAACTGCTTGAACACAGCCGCATTTTCTATTTTAAAAATAATAACCAGCCTCTTGTATTTTTATCAAGCGCTGACTGGCGGCCAAGAAATCTGGAGCGGCGAGTTGAGATTGCTTTTCCAGTGGAAGAAGATAAAAATAAAGAAAAAATTATTAAAGTTCTTAAAACAGTACTTAAAGACAGCAAAAAAGCTCACCTGCTGCAGAAAAATGGGGATTATAAAAAAATAAATGATGACAATAATTTCGAATCACAGGCTGAACTACACCTGCTTGCTAAAACTGCCTTTCAAAAAGAAGTGTTAAATAAACAGTTTAAGGTACCTCAGGACTATAT
>JBKHDA010000086.1:0-7082 GCA_046541575.1 Halanaerobium sp.
AAAATTGCTTATAAATAAGGAGGGGATTTAATGTTCGAATATATCACAGCCGGAGAATCACATGGACCGAGGCTGACAGCAGTGATTAAAACTCTGCCGGCCGGTTTAAGAGTAGAAGTTGATAAAATTAATGAACAGTTATATAGAAGACAGCAGGGTTACGGCCGTGGTGGACGAATGAAAATAGAGAGTGATCGGGTAATTATCAACTCCGGTCTGCGCCATAAAGAAACTCTCGGCACCCCCTTAAGTATGACAATTGAAAATAAAGACTGGCAGAACTGGTTAGAAATTATGGCTCCGGATAAGGAGAGGAGCGATGAAGTTGAGGCTCTGACAAATCCCCGCCCGGGTCATGCGGATCTGCCGGGAGCTTTAAAATATAACCACCGCGATTTGCGCAATGTTCTGGAGAGAGCAAGTGCCCGAGAAACTGCAGCCAGAACTGCAGTTGGAGCAGTTGCCAGACAGTTTTTAGCAGAATTTGATGTTAATATTTACAGTCATGTTGTTCAGATCGGTAATTTAAAAAGTGAGACCTGGACAGATATCAAAGCAAAAGCTCCGGAGAAATTCGAAAAAGAAGAAGCTGTGCAGAAATATTTTGCTGAACTGGACGAAACTCCACTTCGCTGTGGAGACAGCAGCAAAACTGAGGCTATGAAAAATTTAATTGATTCCTGGCGTGAAAATGGTGATTCTGTCGGAGGAGTTTTTGAGATTGTTGTTACCGGACTTCCTGTTGGACTGGGCAGTCATGTCCACTGGGATTTAAAGCTGGAGAGCAAACTGGCAGCTCAGCTGATGGGAATTCAGGCGATTAAAGGTGTAGAAATTGGGTCCGGTTTTAAAGGAGCAGGTCTGCCCGGTTCTAAAGCTCATGATGAAATTTTTTATGATCTGGACCGCGGGTTTTACCGCAGCTCCAATCAGGCCGGTGGTATTGAAGGTGGAATGAGCAATGGAGAAGAATTAATTATCCGTCTGGCAATGAAGCCGATACCTACCCTGGCTCAGGCACTGCATTCAGCTGATTTAATTTCTAAAAAAGAAACTACTGCTGCCAAAGAGCGCTCTGATGTCTGTGCTGTTCCAGCAGCCAGTATAGTTGGTGAGGCAGTTACAGCCTCAGTTCTGGCTCAGAGTACCGCTGAGAAGTTTGGAGGAGACAGCATCAAAGAGATCAAGCAAAACTATGAGAGCTATTTAGCACAGTTAAGAAAGTTTTAATCTAATTCATATATTTCTTTTAACTTTCTCTCACATTTCTAACACATTACTACTCTATACTATTAATTGAGAAATGAGAAATGGTCAAAAAATAATCAAAGCAAATTTAAAAACTAAATTCTCAAAGGAGTGTTTTTAGAAATGAAAAAAGTTCTCGTTTCGATTTTGTTAATTACTGTTCTGATGGTTCCGACGACAATTATGGCTCAGGAGATGGAAGTAGATACTGATCAGCCGGCTGACCCATCACTGGAGGAAAATGTTGATAGTAATTCCACAGTAGCTGAAGTAAATGGGGAAGAAATCACCCAGGAAGAATTAAATAAGCAGGCAAATGTTAATCAATTATTACAGAGGCTGGGTCAGGTTGATCAGCAGCTAGTACAAATTTTAGCTGAATCTGAAGCAGGTAGTGATGTTTTAGAAAAGTATCAAAAAGAACAGCTTGATTCAATCATTGATAACGTTCTACTTGAACAGCAGGCAGAAGAAGAAGGAATTAGCCTCAGCGATGAGGAGAAAGAAGAAAAATATCAAGAACAGAAAAAATCAATTATGGAACAAAACAAAATGGATGAAGAACAGTTTGCATCAGCTTTAGAACAGCAGGGATTTGAAAGTGAAGAGGAATATAAAGAAGAATTTTTAAATAATTCACAGCTTAAAGTAAATAAACTAATTGAAGAAGAAGTAGCTTCTGATATTGAAATTACTGAAGACGAATTAAAAGAAGCTTATGAAGAAAATAAGGATGCTTTTGCTCAGGGTGAAGGTGATGTTTCTTTTGAAAAACTGAAACCTCAGCTGGAACAGATGCTTAAACAGCAGAAGCAAAATGAAAAGGTTGATGAATATTTGAGTAACTTAAAAGAAGATGCAGATATTGAAAAAATGATCTAAGTTTTGTGATACAAATCCTCCTGATAATAAATCAAAATGGAGCCCCAGAGTCTGGGGCTCCTTAAATTTTATAGTATTTTAATCTTTCTCTCACATTTTTCTCACATTTGTAGAATATAATTTATTTAGATAGATAAAATGAATTTAAATATGCTTAACTAAAATTGAATTAATAGTTAGGCTGAAATCAAAAAAAAGGGAGTGCGTATATTTAATGAAAAAGATTTTAATTTCACTTTTATTGATAACTGTTCTAATGGTTCCGACAGCTGTTATGGCTCAGGATATGGAAATGGATGGCGAACAGCCGGCTGATCAGTCATTAAATCAGGAAAATGAAAATGAAGTTGTAGCAACTGTTAATGGAGAAGAAATTACTTCTCAGCAGCTGTCACAGCAGGCCAATGTTAATCAAATTCTGCAGCAGGTTAGTCAGGTTGACCAGCAGCTGGCACAGCTTTTAGCAAACTCTGAGGCAGGTAATACTGTACTTGACGAACTGCAGAAGGAAAAGTTAGATGGCTTAATTGATAATGTTTTATTAGAACAGGCGGCAGAAGAAGAAGATATTACTTTAACACAGGAAGAAAAGGATGAAATTTACGAACAGCAGAAATCTTCTATTTTAGAGCAGAATCAGATGGATGAAGAACAATTTGCATCAGCTTTAGAACAGCAGGGATTTGAAAATGAAGAGGAATATAAAGAAGAATTTTCTAATAACCCACAGATTAAGATTAATAAATTGATCGAAGAGAAAGTTGTTTCTAATATTGAAATTAGTGAAGAAGATTTAAAAGAAGCTTATGAAGAAAATAAAGGTGCTTTAGAACAGAGTGGCCAGGATGGTTCTTATGAAGAACTCAAACCACAGCTGGAACAGATGCTTAAACAGCAGCAGCAGAGCCAGGAAATTCAGAAATATTTAGAAGAATTAAGAGAAGATGCTGAGATAGAAAAGAATATTTAATTTATCTTCCTTATATAAAGTTTATATACACACAAAGTCCTGCCTTAAAAAGCAGGACTTTTTTATATATGTTATAATTTGAGCAGGGTATAAATAATTGAAAATATATTTAAGAACTTAAAAGAGAGAATTACTTCAATTATTTTATCTTAAAATTAAAATGTGAGGACGTGGTAAAATGAGTGTGAAAAAAGTTCTAATCATTGATGATGACCCACATATTAGAGAAATTCTGGAAGATTATTTAAAATTTGAAGGTTTTAGTGTTTTTGCAGCTGAAGATACAGAAAAAGGATATCAAATTTTAAATTCAGAAGCCATAGATATCTTGGTTCTGGATATTATGCTGCCTGATGAAAATGGGTGGGAATTCTGTCAGCGAATCAGACCCGAGTTTGAGCTGCCGATTATTTTTCTCAGCGCAAAAGATGAGTCTACAGATAAAATAACCGGTCTGGAATTGGGTGCTGATGATTATATCAGCAAACCTTTTAGCCCGCGCGAGGTCGTTGCCAGAATCAAAGCAGTTTTGAGGAGATACCAGCAGGATGGGGAAAGTTCAGAATCACTGGAATTTGGAGAACTGGTAATTAATAAAGAAGAACATTATATTAAATATGAGGATGAAACTATAGAACTTACTCCAAAAGAATTTTCTCTGCTCTGGCATCTGGCCCAGAATCCCAAAAAAGTTTTTCGCCGTGAAAATCTGCTGAAAGCGGTCTGGGGTTATGACTATTTTGGAGATGTTCGCACTGTAGATACACATATTAAATCACTGCGTAAAAAGCTGGGAGAGGCAGCAGAAGCAGTAGAAACTGTCTGGGGAGTAGGTTATAAATTTGAAGCTGAAAAACTGGAAGACTAACAGCCTGTTCAGCAAATTATTTTTTAGGTTTATAATCCTCTCCCTGATTATAATAGTAATTTTTGGTTTAATAGTGATCTACTATCTAGAAGATTTTCTTTACAACCGCCGTGAAAATGAGGTTTTATATAATTTAAATCAGCTGAAAAATGATTTAAATGAGCCTTTACGGAATGGAGATGAAGAAAAGATTAATGAAATTTTAAGTCTGACAGCTCGTCAGAATAGAGGCCAGATCTGGCTAACAGATAGAGATGGTAGTATTATTTACAGCTATCCGAAACGTGCTGACGAAAGAGTTGGCTTTGAAGGCTTTTCCCAAATTTTTAATGATAAAATGCTGTCCAGCCGAGTTGATTCGGAGCAGTTTGAAAGGCCGATGCTTTTAAATGCTGCTTCTATGGAAGCAGAAGACAGTAAATACGGTCTCCTTTTTTTCACATCTGTTCAGGGAATTAATTCTACAGTAGCTCAAATTCAGAAAATTATGCTTTATTTAATACTTTTTTCTGCACTGCCGGCTCTGCTGCTGGCATATTTTTGGGCCAGGAGTATTTCCAATCCCCTGAAAAATATTAGTAAAACTGCCGAAGAAATCAGCCGCGGTAATTTTATCGAACTCAGTGGTGATCATAATACAGAAGAATTAAAGAATCTGGCCCAGAGCATCAATGAAATGTCAAAAACTCTGGCCCAAAATGTGAGTAACTTAAAAGAAGAAAAAAATAAGCTGAACTCTATACTTTCAGGAATGGAAGAGGGGGTTTTAGCTTTAAATTCAAATCAGGAAATTATACTGCTCAATGAATCTTTTGCAGAAATTTTCATTTTAGATAAGGCTGCTGCAGTTGATAATGGAGCCAGCTTGTCTGAGCTGATTAATAATCCAGAAGTGATAAATCTGATTGAAACAAGTATTAAAGAAGAGAAAAATAAAAGCCTGGAAGTCAAAATTAAAAACTCAGATAAATATCTGCTCCTCCACAGCACAGCAATTTTTAGAGAAGGTGATTTCTGGGGTGTTGTTGTAATTTTCCAGGATATCAGTGAGAGATGGCGCTTTGAAAAACTGCAGAATGATTTTGTAGCCAATGTTTCACATGAGCTTAAAACACCACTTTCTTCGATCAGAGGAGCTGCCGAGATTGTTTATGATGGAGCAGTAAGCCAAAAAAAAGCAAAGGAAAAATACTTAAACATGATTATAGAAGAAAGCAACAGGCTGGAAACTATGGTTAATAATATTTTGAGTATTTCTGAATTAAAGTCCGATATTTTAAATCGCAGAAAAATTAATTTTTCGAATTTCCTTTACAATATGCTTCAGGATTATAAAAGTGTTAATGAAGTTGAGCAGGACTTTATTTATCAAATAGAAAAAAATATTGAAGTGGAAATTGATGCTGATAAAATTAAAAGAGTAGTAATTAATCTGCTGGACAATGCGGTTAAATATTCGCCGGCCGAGGGAGAAATAAAAATTATTCTGTCCGAATCTGATTCAACTGTAAGTTTTGCAGTACAGGATCAGGGCCCGGGTGTACCAGAAGAAGAACAGAAAAATATCTGGGAAAGATTTTATAAGGTCAACAAAAAGGGGTTTCAGAGTCAAAAAAGAGGCAGTGGTCTCGGACTGGCTATTGTTAAAGATATAATAGAGCTTCACGGCGGCAGAGTTTATCAGAAAAACTTAGAACAGGGTTCGGAGTTTGCCTTTATTCTCAAGAAAAATTAATTTAATTATTGTTAAAAGATTACTTACATTTTAGCTCTGCAGCTGGTATAATTAGCAGGAATAAATAAGATAATAGGAGGCATTATAGATGAGTGAAGAAAAGAAGAATGATAATGCATATCAGGCCAAAAATGCCTGGGAAGAAATGGGTAAGGAAGAAAGAGAAGAAGTGTTTGCCTTTAATCAAAACTATGCTAAATTTTTAAGTGAGAATAAAACTGAAAGAGAATTTGCTACTGCTGCTGTTGCAGAGCTGGAAGCAGCTGGCTTTAAAAATATCAAGCAGTATAAAAGTCTAAAAAAGGGAGATAAGGTTTATGTGGAAAACCGCTCTCGGGCTTTAATGGCAGCTGTAGTTGGTGAAAAAGATTTAAAAGAAGGATTAAAAATCGTGGGCAGCCATATAGATTCTCCACGACTTGATTTAAAACCAAATCCACTCTATGAAGATGGTGAAATGGCAATGTTTAAGACTCATTATTATGGTGGAGTTAAAAAATATCAGTGGGTAACCATGCCGCTGGCTCTGCACGGAGTGGTTGTTAAAGATGATGGTACAAAGATAAATATCAGTATCGGTGAAAAGGCAGATGATCCGGTGTTTTTTATCAGTGATGTACTGCCTCATCTCGGCAAAAAACAGATGAAAAAATCAATGAGTGAGGGTATCAGCGGTGAGCAGTTAAATGTAGTTGTCGGCAGTATCCCTGTTGCTGATGAAGATGCAAAAGAAAAAATTAAGTCTGCTGTTTTAAATCACTTAAAAACCGAATATGATTTTAAAGAAGAAGATTTTATTAGCGCTGATCTGCAGGTGGTTCCTGCTTTTAAGACTAGAGATGCCGGTTTTGATAGGGGCTTACTTGCCGGTTATGGTCATGATGATCGTGTCTGCAGTTACACAGCTCTAGAAGCAATTTTAGATGTTAAAGATCCCCGGTATACTTCAATGGTTCTCTTAATGGACCGTGAGGAAGTTGGAAGTATGGGATCTACTGGAATGCAGTCCCATTTTTTTGAAGATCAGGTAGCTAATCTTGTAGATCTTTATTATAATGAATACAGTGAATTAATTGTGCGCAGGGTTATGCAGAACTCCAAAGTGCTTTCAGCAGATGTTAATGCAGCCTATGATCCTGATTTTTCTGAAGTATATGCAAAGCACAATTCTGCTTATCTGGGTAAGGGGATTGTTATTTCTAAATACACAGGTGCCCGTGGTAAGGCTGGCGCTTCTGAAGCCAGTGCCGAATTTATGGGAGAAGTTCGAGGACTCTTCAACAATGCTGGTGTAATCTGGCAGACAGCTGAACTCGGAAAAATTGATGAAGGTGGAGGCGGAACTATTGCTCAATTTTTGGCCAATTACAATATGGATG
>JBKHDA010000087.1:0-6856 GCA_046541575.1 Halanaerobium sp.
GGAAAAGAATGCGTTTAATAGATACTCATGCACATTTAGATTTTGATGATTACAATCGGGATAGAGAAGAAGTTTTTAATAGAGCCCGCAAAATCGGGGTAGAAAAAATAGTTAATATTGGTGCAGATTTAGAAGGAAGCCGGAGAGCAGTTGAGCTGGCAGAAAAACACAATTTTGTTTATGCAGCGGTAGGAATACACCCCCATGAAGCGGATACTGTTAATGAGCAGAGCCTGGCTGAAATTAAATCTTTGACAGAATCTTCTAAAGTAAAGGCAATTGGTGAATGTGGTCTGGACTTTTATTATGATAACTCCCCTCGTGAAATTCAAAAAGATGCCTTTAAAAAACAACTAAAGTTGGCCTTAGACCTTAAACTTCCTGTAGTTGTACATTCCAGAGAGGCCGCAGCAGAAACTTTAGAAATTTTAGATAAAGCTGGTGATTTTGCCAAAAAATTAATTTTTCACTGTTATGCTTATGGGCCGGATGAGGTTGAAGAGATTATAAAACGAGACTATTATGTGGCTTTTGGAGGTTTAATCACCTTTAACAGTGCTCAGCCGATTAGAGATGCTCTAAAGAAGATGCCCTTAAATAGAATTTTGCTGGAAACTGATGCTCCTTATTTAACACCGGAACCAAAAAGGGGTAAAAGAAATGAACCTGCTTATTTAGAACATATTCTAAAAAAGGCAGCATTAATAAAAGAAATTAGCCCGGAAGAAATGGGCAGAATAACTACCGAAAATGCTGAAATAGTTTATAATTTTTAAGTTTAAATTTGACGTAACGCGTAATAATTCGGGAGGGGTTTAAGATGAAAATTGGAATTATCGGTCTGGGAGATATTGCTCAAAAAGCATACTTACCTTTAATTACTCAGATGAAGGAGGTAGAACCGTATTTTTGTACAAGAACTGAAAGCACTTTAAAAGATCTTGGTAAAAAATACAGAGTTGACAGGCTTTATACTTCTATAGACAGGCTTTTAGAAGAAGATCTCGATGCCGCCTTTGTTCATGCAGCAACAGAAGCTCATTATTCTCTGGTAAAAAAGTTATTAAAAAATGAAATACCAGTTTTTGTTGATAAGCCAATTAGCTATCATATAGAGCAGACTGAAGAACTGATCAGTTTGGCTCAAGATAAGCAGTTAGTTTTAATGACCGGTTTTAATCGTCGTTATGTTCCAACATACCGCTCACTTTTAGAAATTAAAAATCCCAAAACTATAATTATGGAGAAAAATAGAACCTATCAGCCCGGAGAAGCCCGCAGTTTTATCCTGGATGATTTTATTCATGTAATAGATACTATTTCCTATCTAATGGGAGAAGTTGAACTTGACCAGATTGAAGTTGATAAAATTAGGCGGAATGATCAACTTATTCAGGTTATTTTGTCTCTTAAAAATGGAGAAAATAAAGCGGTTGGAATTATGAATCGTGATAATGCAATTACCGAAGAAACTTTAGAAGTAATGGGCTTAAAGGCAAAGAAAAAAATAAAAAATGTTACTCAGATAGTTGATTATACTGATGGAGGAGAAAAAATTTCTCAGACAGCCGGCTGGAATAAAATGGGATATGACCGCGGTTTTGTAGATATGATTGCAGAATTTTTAAAGAGAGTAAAAAAAGGTAAGAATAACAGGCAGGAGCTGGAAGCTGACATATTAACCCACAGGCTGGCGGAAAAAGTAATTGAAGCTTAAAATTAGAAATTATTTACGCCGGGAGAATCTGTTTTAAAATTTATTTAACATCTGTACTAAAAATAAAATTAAATTATAACAAAAATAAATTAAGGATGATTGAAAATTAATATGGAAAATAAAATTGCAACACCTTCGGAAACAAAAAAGATTTTAAGAGAACACCAACTGAACTTAAAAAAGAGTCTTGGACAGAATTTTCTGGTTGACTCCAATATTATTGACATTATTACAGCAGCAGCGGATATCAAAGGTAATGAGTTTTTGATTGAAATTGGTCCCGGAATTGGCTCTTTAACTCAGGCAGTTTTGGGAAAACTGGACAGCGGTAAAATGCTGGCTGTGGAAAAAGATGCTGCTATGGTTGAAGTTTTAGATGATATTTTTGCTGGAGAGGAGAAGCTTATTCTTCTTAACCAGGATGCTCTCAAAATCAACTGGGAAGAAATTGTGGCTGAATATAATCCTGAAAATAGGAAGGTAAAGCTGATTGCAAACCTACCCTATTATGTTACAACTCCAATTATTATGGGAGTTTTGGAGAGTGAGATTGAGCTGGAGCAGATGGTTTTTATGGTGCAGAAGGAAGTTGGTGAAAGAATCTGTGCCGGACCGGGGACCAAAAAATTTGGATCCTTAAGTGTGGCTGTACAGTATCATATGCAGCCGGAAATTGTGCATCAGGTTCCTTCATCTGTCTTTATTCCTCAGCCTGATGTTGATTCAGTTATCGTTAGCCTCTCACCATATGAGGAAAATATTTATCAGGAAGAGGTAATCGATAAAACGTTTTTCTTTCAGATTGTAAAATCAATTTTTCAGCAGCGGCGAAAAACTTTGCGTAATAGTTTGAGCAAATCAGCTGTAATTGCCCTTGACCGTGATCTGGTTACTCAGGCTTTAGAAGATGAAGGGATTGGACTTAAAAAAAGAGGAGAAAAGCTTTCAATCTCTGAAATGATTTCGATCAGCAACAGAATTTATAAGATGATTAAGGAATAGAAGTTAAGCTAAAGAAAATATAGCATATTTGAAATATACTTTAATAAAGTTTTGAAAGGAGGCAGCAAATTGGTTAAAGTGGAGATATGTGTGGGCAGCCACTGCTCACTTGTAGGAGCCTTAAATATTTTAGATACTTTAGAAGAACTTCAGGAAGAATATCCAGAACAAATTCAGATTGAAAGAGTTGAATGCATGGATAGGTGTGAAGATATAAAAAAAGCCCCTATTGTAAAAGTTGATGATGAACTTATTACTTCAGCTCAAAATCAGATGGTAATCAGTAAAATAATGGAGAGGATAAAATGAGCAAACTAAAGGGGATCTATACAGATATAGTTAAAATTCGACGGATGGTCTTTGCGGAGCTGGCAAGGCTGGCTCTCAAGGATGCAGAATGTGAAGAATTTGATAAAATTCCTTACCGGATTATCGATACAGAAGAGGCTACATATAGATCCAGTATCTTCAAAGAAAGAGCAATAGTTGCTGCTCGTGTTCGGATGGGTCTGGGAATGGATTATGAAAGCAATCAGGAGCACAAACTACTTTCAGAAGGAATCAGAAATTTTCTTAAAAATGATAAACAGCTAAAAGAACCGCTGGTTAATGTAATCCGTTTCGCCTGTGAAAAATGCCCGACCAATGCTCATTTTGTGACTGATAACTGCCGTAAGTGTCTGGCCCATCCCTGTAGTATTGTTTGTCCGGTTGATGCAGTTACAATTGAAGAACACACAGCAGTAATTGATCAGGAAAAGTGTATTAACTGTGGCAAATGTAAAGAAGCCTGTCCTTATGAGGCGATTGTTAACTATGAGAGACCCTGTGCAGCAGCCTGTGGAGTTGATGCCATTGAAAGTGATGAATATGATCGGGCTAAAATAAATCAGGATAAATGTGTTAGCTGTGGACAGTGTATTATTGCCTGTCCTTTTGGAGCCATTGCTGATAAATCTATGATTTTTCAGTTTTTAAAATCAATTAAAAGAGGAGAAGATGTGCGGGCCATTATTGCGCCTTCCTTTGTCGGCCAATTTGGTCCTTTAGTTTCTGCTGAAAAAATTGTGGCGGCCTTAAAGGAACTGGGGATGAAAGAGGTGCGCGAGGTTAGTCTGGGAGCCGACTTTGCTTCCTTACATGAAGCGGAATTATTTGCTGAAGATATTCCCGAAAAACAGCCATATCTTGGTACTTCCTGCTGTCCTTCCTGGACTTACATTGCTGATAAGCATGTGCCAGAAACCAAGGATAATATTTCGGAATCCAGTTCTCCTATGATTTTTGCAGCTCAATCTGTCAAAGAAGATAATCAGGACAGCAAAGTTGTATTTATCGGCCCCTGTGTTTCAAAAAAACTTGAAGCCTTAAGTGATAAGGTTAAAGAGGAAGTTGATTTTGTAATTACTTTTGAAGAGCTGGCAGCTATTTTTGTAGCAGCAGATATTGAGCTGACCAAAGTGGATGCAGAAGAAGAAATTAGAGATGCTTCCTATTACGGCCGTGCTTATGCCAATGCAGGTGGAGTGGCAGAAGCAATCAGACAGAATTTGAAAGAAAAATATGAGATTGATCCTCCAGTAACTAAGGCAGATGGTCTGGCAGACTGCAAAAAAACGTTAACTAAAGCTAAAGCTGGTGTACTCGATGGTCATCTAATTGAAGGAATGGCCTGTGAGGGCGGCTGTGTTGGTGGACCTGGAACTCTGCTGGCAACCAATAGAGGTGCCAAATATGTGAGTAAATTTGCAGATGAATCACCATATAAATTTGCTTTTGAAAATGATAAATTGGAAAATAAGTAAAAATAACTAATTTTATTAATATGTTATTGTTTTATTTTAACAATCCAGACTTTTGCTAAAGCAGTTATCTTATGATATAATTATCTTTGAATTGTTTTTAAAATGAGGTGAATCTGAATGGAAGAAAATGTTCTGGATAAAATAAAAGAGGAAGTAAAATCTTTTGTCGGCCATCGAGTTAGTGTTAAAGCAAATAGGGGCAGAAGAAAAGCTGTTGAAAAAGAAGGCGTTTTAGAAAAAACTCATGAAAATGTTTTTATAGTCAGAATCAAAGATCACAACCAAATTAGGCGGCTGTCTTATACTTACTCAGATCTTTTAACTGATGATGTAGTTGTGATGTCCAAAGATGATGAGGTAAAGATAGGTGTTTAATTTCAGATAGAGTATGTAAATTTAATAGGCAGCCTTAGATGGCTGCTTTTTTTCTGTTATTTTTTAAATAAAATTTTACAAAGAAGTAAATAACTTATTAAAGATATCTAAAAATGATTATTTATAACTGGATCAAACAATAACAGGATAATCTCAAAATATGAAAGGTGAGATAGGTTTGGGAATTGATATGGCTGTAGGTTTACTCGGTGGACTGGGCCTCTTTATTTATGGAATGAAACAGATGAGTGAAGGCCTTCAGAAAACTGCCGGAAAAAGGCTGCGACATTTTTTAGCTGCTATGACCTCAAAACCAATCATGGGAGTAGGAGTCGGTGCATTAGTTACCTCAATTATTCAGAGCAGCAGTGCTACAACAGTAATGGTTGTAGGTTTTGTCAACGCAGGGATTATGACTCTAATTCAATCAGTGGGAGTGATTATGGGTGCAAATATTGGTACTACAATAACTGCACAGTTAATTGCCTTTAAACTTGGTGATTATGCCTTCCACGCAATTGCAATTGGTGCTTTTACATATTTGTTTTCTAAACGAAAGAAATTTCAGTATATTGGTCAGGTTTTATTAGGTTTTGGACTTTTATTTTTAGGTCTAGAAACAATGGGAGATACAATGAGCCCTTTAAAAAATTCTCAAATTTTCTTAGATTGGATGGAAAGTTTTGCTCATTATCCAATCTTAGGTGTTTTAGCAGGTATTATTGTTACAGTTGCAGTTCAAAGCAGTAGTGCATCGTTTGGTATTCTGCTTGGTTTAGTTACTGCAGGTGCAATTAACTACGAATCTGCCATCCCAATTCTTTTAGGTAGTAATATTGGTACAACAGTTACAGCAATTTTATCTGCAATTGGAGCTAATTTAACAGCAAAAAGAGCTGCTGCAGCCCACTTTTTATTTAATGTACTTGGGGCCGGAATAATAATTGCTCTTTTATATATTATTCCTGACTTTTCTGGTGGTTTAGAATCAATCTTATTAGGAGTAAGTGATATTTTTGGTCAGACAGGACCATCTACAGAACGACTGCTGGCAAATACTCATACTTTCTTTAATGTTTTAAATACTTTAATCTGGCTGCCATTTACGGCATTTTTGGTTTTTTTAGTCAAAAAAATGGTTCCTGGAGAAGATACAACATTAAAACATGGAACAACATTCATTGATGAAAGAATGTTGAGCACTCCCTATGTGGCTATTGATCAAGTAAAAAAAGAAATCATGTATATGCATGAAATAGCTGCCGATATGGTCTGTGATTCTGTACAGGCGTTTTTGAATTCTGATGGTGATGTAATTAAAAGAATTAAAAGACATGAAGATGTTGTTAATGAAGTAGAAGAGGAATTACTGCATTTTATTCAAAAAATTCCTCAGGCCCAGTTAAATGATGTTGATATTAGAACATTAGACAAATATTTTGCTGTAGTGGATGATATAGAAAGTATTGCTGATGATGCTAATGATATTACAGATTTAATTGAAAACAGGCTGGAAAATAAGCTTGAATTTTCCGAAGATGCTCAGGCAACTATTCAGGAAGTTTATTCAATTGTCTGTAATGTTTTAGAGAAGTCCGTTGAACTAATCGAAACTCATGATCTAGAAATTGCGGCTGAGATTTTGGAAGCAGAAGAAAGATTAGATGAAATGCAGATACAATTTAGAAATGAAAATATCAGCAGAATTAAAAGTGCTAATAAAGATGTCTGTGATCCTAATTCAGGTATTTTACTATTAGAAATACTTGATGACATGGAACATATAAGTGATCAGCTGGCTGATATTGCTCACAGTATTATTGAAATCTATGAAGATGAGAACCTTGGTAAAGCTGAATCAGATGTAAAAGTAGTATAAGTTTACAAAGATTTAACATTTAAATAGCTTTATTTGGGTGGAGCCTCCTTTTTATGGGAGGCTTCTTTTGCTATAATG
>JBKHDA010000088.1:0-6511 GCA_046541575.1 Halanaerobium sp.
TTAAGGGAGAAGATTTTTTGGTTTCCTGTCCGATTAATCTTTATACAAAAGCAACAGCATATTTTGGTGATTCCAGGCCTGGATTAAACAATCAGGTTTTAATTAATAAAAAAATTGTTAATTCTTTCGCTGGATATGAAATTGAAGAAATTTCAACTGAAAGGACAAAAAAGGCAGCTGCAGAACTATTAAGGTATTATAATATTTCCGGCGGCAGAATAAAAATTGATATTAGCTCAGAGCTAATCCCGGGAATCGGAATGGCTTCCTCTACAGCCGATATAAGTGCTGCTGCAGCTGCAGTGATGCTGCTTTTAAGAAATAAAGTTGATTTTGGTCTTTTAAAAAAAATCTGTCTTGAACTGGAGCCAACTGATAGTGTTTTTCTGTCGGGAATTAGAATTTTTGACCACCGGCAGGGCAGGAGGGATATTTTTCTCTCTTCAGAAGCAGATATTGATATTTTGCTCTTTAAAGAAAAGGGAGTTGTAGATTCTCTTGAATTTAATCAGTTACCGGATTTGTTTTCACAAAATACTGCCAAAGAAAAAGTTTTAAAAAAATCACTGAGGCTGATCAAAACAGGATTAAAAACGGGTAATTATTACCTTCTGGGTAGAGGCAGTACAATCAGTGCTCTTGCTCATCAGGAGCTGCTTTTTAAAGAAAACTTAGATAAATTACTAAAAATCACTGTCGGCTCTGATCAAATTTATGGTCTTAATATTGCACACAGTGGAACAGTAACTGGAATTTTAATTAAACAGGATTTTAATTCAGACAAGTTAGTTAATAAAATCAAAAAACAAACATCACTTAAATTTATAAAAAAAGTAAAAATGATTTCAGGTGGAATAGAAAGGAAGATTGATAATGGAGCATCAGCATGGAGGAAGATTGAAGCAGGCAGCAGCAGCGAATAATCTGCAGCCAGAAGAGATAATTGATTTTAGTGCCAATATTAATTTTTTGGGGCCACCGGAGCAAATAATTAAAGCAGTCAGAAATAACGCAGCTCAGATTAAAAACTATCCTGAAATCAATTCAAAAAATTTAAAAAAGCTGATAGCAGTCCACCATCAGCTTGAGCCGGAAAAAGTGACAGTAGCCAATGGTGCGGCAGAGATGATCTATCAGCTGACAAAGGTTCTCCAGCCTCAAAAAGTGATGGTTATTGTTCCAACGTTTTCCGAATATGAGCTGGCTGCAGAATCTGTAGGAGCAGAAATTGTTCATTTTCAGCTGCAGAAAGAAACTGATTTTCTGCTTAATTTAGAAAAACTGGAATCAGAGCTTAGTAGAAAAATTGATCTCTTATTTATCTGTAATCCCAATAATCCAACCGGACAGTTAATCAGGGCGTCCGCTTTAGAGCAGCTGATTAAAAAAGCTGCAGCAGCTGGAGTCAGGATTGTGATTGATGAGGCCTTTAATGATTTTTTAGAAAATGGTCAAAAATATTCTGCAGTTAATTTTTTAAAAAAGTATGATAATCTGGTGATTTTAAAGTCAATGACTAAATTGTTTGCAATTCCAGGTTTGAGGCTGGGATATGCACTGACAAATAAAAACTTAAGTTTTAAACTGGAAAATAAAAGGGACCCCTGGTCTGTTAATTATTATGCTCAGCTAGCCGGAGAAATTATTTTTGCCGGTAGTGAAGAAATTGCTGAATATGTAAAAAAGAGTAGAAACAGAACTGCCAGAGAAAGAGAATATCTATTCAGCAGTTTAAAAAAAATTAAATGTTTAAAGGTCTATCAGCCTTCAGTAAATTTTATTTTTATAGATCTTTCGGCCTGCAGTTATACAGCAGCAGAATTGAAATCAGCACTTCTTCGGGAAGCTATTTTAATTCGCAATTGTGACAGCTATCAGGGGCTGCAGGATAATTATATTCGAGTTGCTGTTAAAAGTAGAGAGGCAAATAAGATTTTAATTGAAAAATTAAATTTACTTTTAGATTAAAAATTCACTGAAAGAAAAGAGGGATTTAAGTGGGAATTATATTAATTCAGGGTGGTGCCCGCAGTGGAAAAAGCAGTTTTGCCGAGCTGATTGCCAGAAAAATTGCAGGTCTGGATGTTATTTATCTGGCCAGTGCTGTGGTCACAGATCAGGAAATGGAATTAAGAATAGAAAAACATCAGCAGCAGCGTCCTGCTGAATGGCAGACAGTGGAAGAAGCCTATAATATAAGTTCCTGTCTAAAAAATATAGAAAAAAATTCAACAATTTTGTTTGACTGTTTAACTACCTATCTCGGCAATCTGATTTTCAAAAAAGAGGGGCAGGATTTCGCTGATATGGAGGCTGAAATCCTGGCTGAAATTGAGAGAATTTTAGAAATTGCCCGGGCAAAGAATTTTAATTTGATTATTGTTCATAATGAAACGGGGAAAGGAGTAGTTCCGGCTTCTAAAATGGGCAGAGATTTTAGAGATATTTCGGGAAGGGCAGCCAGGATGGCAGCGGAATATGCAGAAAAAGTTTATTTAGTTCAGTCAGGTCTGCCGCTTGAGATTAAAGAAAGAGGGCTAAAAAACATTAAAGAATATACTCCAGCTTCTGAGGAGGTCAGGGTGCTTTGACAAAAATTATAAATAATTTTTTAACAGCACTAACTTTTATGAGTCGAATTCCGGTTAAGTTAAAAGAGACTTCAGAATTAAAACTCAATTATTTTCCCCTGGTGGGCCTTCTGCTGGCAGTTATAGTTATTCTGGCTGAATATTTGCTTTCATTTATTTTTACTGTAGAGATTAGAGCTTTATTACTGTTGATAATTTATGTTTATTTAACAGGTGCCCTCCACCTTGATGGGCTGGGAGACTTTGCAGATGGTTTTTTTGCCGGGAGAGATCGGGATAAAACTGTAAAAATCATGCATGACTCTAATTCGGGGATTTTTGCCCTGGTAACTTTGATTCTACTTTTGGGATTGAAATATTTGCTCTTTAAGCAGCTTCTGCTTAATCACAGCATCCAGGCACTTATAGTTATGGCTGTAGTTGTTCGCTATATTCTGGGTTATGTGATACTCTTTTTTGAACCCGCAGCAGGCAGTGTGCTGGCTGCTGCTTTAAGTAAAAATTCAAAAAAAATTGATTTATTTTACAGTAGTTTAAGCACGGGCTTCATCTTTTTTATCTATTTTTATTTTATAGACAGGACTTTTATATATCCGGTATTTTCAGCACTAATTATCATTTTATTTTTAATTTTTTACCTTGGACACTGGAGCAATAAAAAACTGGGAGGAATAACAGGAGATATTTATGGAACAATTATTGAATTGGGAGAATTAATTTTCCTCCTAACTCTGGCCGCATTTTAAGAGCTTAAATCAGAATTATGTTTTGATATTATTATCTTTAAGACTTAATAACTATAAAATAGGGGATGGTAAAAATGGAAAAAGCAACTTCAGCAAAAAGTAGATATTTAAAGACATCACTGCTGGTAAAAATAGCAATGCTGGTGGCCTTATCTGTTGTCGGGTCATATATTAAGTTTCCGGGGCCACTGGGCAGTATTGCTCTTGATTCTCTGCCCGGTTATTTGGGTGTTATAATTATTGGGGGACCGGCTGGAGGCCTTGTATTAGCTTTAGGTCATCTGCTTTCTGCTCTTAATTCTGGTTTTGTGCTGGGAGCAATTCATTTTTTAATTGCAGTCATTATGGGAATCTGTGGTCTAATTTTTTCTTATTTAATAAAAAAGAATACTTTTCTGGCAGTAGTAATTACGACTCTGATAAATGGAGTAGTTTCGGCTGCAGTTTTAATTCCTTTTTTTGGGGTTCCATTTTTTTATGGAACAGCTCCGGTTTTAACAGTAGCATCATTTGTTAATATCTTACTGGCAGTTATTACTGCTAAATATCTAAAAGATAAGGTAGGTAATTAATAATGAAGCTGCTGAATAGCCAGCGAGATATTTCTCTGCTGCAGTTAAATAAAAAAGAAATACTGGTTGTTGCCTGTGATTCAGCAGGAGGACTGGGAGAAAAAGCTCAGGACCAGCTTCGGGTTTCCAATAAAATTCTCGGCAGATATACTGTCAGGGTACCTTTAATGGAGGTCATGTCACTGGGAGCTGAAGTCATAGCAGTGGTCGATAATCTTGCGGTAGAATATGAACCAACAGGGAGAGAAATTATAGCCGGGATTAAAGAAAATTTGGCTCTGATTAATAAATGTGAACTTTTAAATGGCAGTACAGAAGAAAATATTAAAACTGTTCAGACCGCTTTAGGTGTGACAGTGATTGGTAAAGTTTCTATAAAAAAATTAAAAAGATATACTTCTTCAACCAGAAACAATCTAATTGCAGCAGTCGGCTTACCTTTAGTTGGAGATGAATTACTTAAAAATAGATCTCAGGCAGTAGATTTTAAAGATTTTCTGCAGTTAAAAAAGTTATCTTATATTGAACAGTTTTTACCTGTCGGTTCTAAAGGAATCTTATATGAAGCTAAAATTCTGGCTGAAGAAAATAAATTTGATTTTAAGCTGATCAAAAACAAAGTTGATTTAGAAAAATCGGCAGGACCGGCAGCGGTTGTATTGGTGGGTTTAAAAGAAAAAGATTTAGTTAAGTTAAAAAAGGAAATAAAGCTGCCCGTAAATACTGTGGGAAGACTAGTTTAGTTTAAGACAGCTGTTTTAAATTTAAGCTGCAAATTTTTCTCAGTAATTTTGCATTTGAGCACCTGTCTGTTATAAAATTAAGGAACAGGGAGGATTAAATTGAAAAAAAATTATATTATAGGAACTCGCAACAGTAATCTGGCTTTAAAACAGTGTCAGATAGTAAAAGATAAATTGAAAACAAAATTTCCAGAAGTAAAATTTGAGATCAAAGAAATTTCTACAATTGGTGACCGAGAGAGAGATAAAAAGTTTGCTGATATCAACGTAGAAGGTATATTTGTTAGAGAAATAGAAATAGCTCTGCTGGAGGGAGAAATTGATCTGGCAGTCCACAGTTTTAAGGATCTGCCGACAAGGCTGCCTGAAGATTTAGAAGTAGCAGCTGTTATCGATCGTGCCAACCGTTATGATGTACTGGCTGGAGCAGAAAAAAAGCTGGCTGAGCTGCCTCTAGGAGCAAGACTGGGCACCGGCAGTCTGCGCCGCAAATCACAGCTTTTGGCCTACCGTTCTGACTTAAAAATTGTTCCCATTCGGGGAAATATAGAAACACGCTTAAAAAAGGTCAAAAGTCAGAATTTAGATGGTGTAATTTTAGCAGCAGCCGGTCTGGAGCGGCTGGGTTTTAAGGAGCAGATAACAGAATATTTAGCATCTGAGATCTGTCTGCCGGCTGCCAGACAGGGTGCAGTAGCAGTCGAAATTAGAAAAGAAAGTACTGAGCTTAAAAAAATTTTAAAGAAAGCTGAAGATAAAAATACAGCTCTGGAAGTCTGGACGGAAAATGAATTTTTAAAAGAAATGCAGGCAGGCTGTCATGCACCTCTGGCGGCAGAAGCTATAATTAAATCCGGAAAATTAATTTTAACAGCAGCCGCTGGAGAACTGGACGGCAGCAGGATAATAAAGAAAAAAGCCAGCACTAAAAATTTAAATTTAAATTCTACTCAAAAGCTGGCCCGAAATCTGGCTCAGGAAATAAAAGCAGCCGGGGCAGCAGAAATCTTAGCCAGACTAAAAAATAATAAATCTTAGTCAAAAAATTCAGGAATCTTAATTGACAGAATTTTAATTATAAATAGAAGGAGCAATAAAAATGAATGCAAAGGTCTATTTAACTGGAGCCGGTCCTGGTGATCCGGCTCTTTTAACAATCAAAGCAAAAAGAGCAATTAAAAACTCGGATGTTATCTTATATGATCGACTGGCCAATAACCGTTTTTTAGAATATGCAAAACCTGAGGCAGAAAAAATTTATGTCGGCAAAAAGGCAAAAGACCACCATTACACTCAGAGTGAGATTGAAGCCCTGATTATTGAAAAAGTCAGAGCTGGGAAAACGGTTTGTAGACTTAAGGGAGGAGATCCCTTTATTTACGGCCGCGGGGGTGAAGAAGCTTTAAAATTGAAAGAGGCGGGAGTTGATTTTGAAATTATTCCCGGAATCAGTTCTTCGCTGGCAGTACCACTTTATGCGGGAATTCCCCTAACCCAGAGACATCTGGCATCTTCTTTTGCTGTGATTACCGGGCATGAAGCAGATGATAAGGAAGATAGCACAATTGAAATAGAAAAAATTGCAGCTGCTGTAGATACTCTGGTAGTTTTAATGGGAGTCGGAAATCTGCCGCAGATTGTTGAGCAAGTTCTTGCCGCAGGCAGAAGTCCGGAAACACCTGCAGCACTTATTCGCTGGGGCAGCCGTTCAAAACAGGAGACAATTACCGGAACCCTGAGTAATATTGTTCAAAAAGTTGAAGCGGCCAGTTTTAAGCCTCCGGCTGTAACTGTGATTGGAGAGGTAGTCAATTTAAGAGAGAAATTAAAGTGGTTTGAAAAAAAGAAGCTGATCGGCA
>JBKHDA010000089.1:0-6380 GCA_046541575.1 Halanaerobium sp.
ATTTATTTTAAGTTTTAATAAAAAGCACTAGCTTTTTTACTATAGAGATAGCATTATATTTAATATTTATTGCTTATAAATTATATAGTTTAATACTTAAAAAGTCAAGCTTTAGGCAAGAAAAAAGCTCCCACTTCCGGGAGCTGAATTTCTCAATCTAAGTTATTCATTTTTGCCGAGAAATGAACCGCGAATTTGAATACCTAAATAATAAACATTATTTGTTTCTTCAGTTTCATATTCCAAATTATCAAGATTATCATATTCTTTGTTTTTATTTAAAGATCTATTATAGCCAAAAAACATAGTTTTATCTTCTTTAAATTCGTAATTAAGAAAGAGATCAATTAAACTATTTCTTGATTCTTCAGTATCACTATTATCATAAGTATATTTTTCCCAGGGCTGATAGGCATATTTACTGTGAAAAGTTAAATTATCACTCAAAGCTGTATCAAAAACTAAAAAATAAGCGGTTGTACTATTACCATTATCATATTCATTTAAAGAACTATTGAAAATATCTCTTTCTTCATTATTACTAATTCTACCAATTACAGGACTTAAACGAAATTCTCCTTTTTCAAGTTCTCCAGGGTTTAAAGGTCTGATATAATCTAACTGCCAGTCAGACATCAACATACTGTCCAGTCCATAATAATTTAAAATCTGTGCCGATACCCCACTACTCAATAAAAAAATAAATACTGAAACTACTCCCACTACAATAAATTTTCTGCGCATAACTGCTCCCTCCTTATTTTTTTTGCAGGAAATTTGTCGAATATCCTGAATTATATATAAAGAATATCATTTTTTTGACATTTTTAATATTACCCAAAAGTGTAATTTTGAGGAGCGAGTATATGTATTTAAAGATTAAGTGGGAAGTCATAATTGATTTTATTTATAAAACCGGAACTATAATGGATTTACATAAATATTCTTATTTTTTTCTGGAAGAGCTCAGGCAGATAATTCCTTTTTATTCTGCTAATTTTTTTCTTTTTGATGAGAAAAAGGAGTTATTGGGGGATCCCATCTGCTATAACATTGATAACAGTGTTTTAAAAGCCTATAATGATTATTACTGGAAGATTGATGATATCAGGAATTTAGCTTTTGACCAGACTGAACCGATTATCAGTACTCAAATAATGGATTATAAATCCTGGATTAATACTGAATATTTTAATGATTTTTTAGCAAAAAATCGACTCTTTTATTCCTGCGGTATAGATATCCATGCAGATCAAAGACTGCTGGGAACAATCAGCCTCTTTAGAACCAAAAAAGATAAGAATTTTACCACTGCTGATCTTGTTTATTTAAAGATTTTAGCAAAACACAGCAGCAATCACCTAAAAAAATTATTTAAAATTGAAAATTTAAAGAAGAAAAGCCCTATAAATGACAAAAACATCATTGAAAACAGAGCCAATATTTTTGAACTAAGCTGCAGAGAAAAGGATGTTTTAAAATTAATACTGGAAGGTAAAAAAAATGAAGAAATTGCTGAAGAATTATTTATCTCGGTCAATACCGTCAAAAAGCACTTAAGCCATATTTATCAAAAAACTGAAGTACATAATAGAACTGAACTGGCAAGTTTAATCTATACAGGCTAAAAAAAGAGACCAAAACTGAATTTTTGATAATTCAGTCTGGTCTCTTTCTTAATGTCTAGTTATTAAGTATTTCTTCCAATTCTTCCAGGGTTAGATCATTAAAGCTTTTATTCTTTTCTTCTTTACCTTCTCTGAGCGCAGCCATAATTTCTTCTCTGCTTTTACTCCTCTCCTGAAGATATTCTGCAATAATTTCCTCTTTATTTTTTTCAGTTGATGCAGATTCTATTTTCTTATCCTCATCTGGATCTTGATTATCGGCTGAATCTGTTTCAGTTTCAGAATTATCTTTTTCTAGACCACTTTCAATTAAATGCTCATCAGCAGCATATTCTTCACCGTGTTTAATTATTCTGGGAGTTACAAAAATTAATAATTCGGTTCTGGAATTGTCATCACTTCTGGATTTGAATAATTCACCAAGAAGTGGTATATCACCTAAAAGAGGTACTTTTGACATCGATTTTTGTTCATCTTCCTGAATTAAGCCTCCAATAGCAAATGTTTCTCCATCATTTAATCTTAGATTAGTCTCAACTGATCTCTTTTTTCTGGGAGGCAGTTCAGCTTCTTCAGGCATAGCGCCAAAACTGCTGACTTCCGGCTTCATTGATAATTCTATTTCATCATTTTCAGTAATCCAGGGAGTAAAAGTTAATTCTATTCCGGCTTCCATGTAGTCATAAGTACTTATCTCTCCTTCATCATCTCTAATAGGAAAAGGAACTTCATCTGTGATTGACATATCAGCTTCTTCTCCATTTAAAGTCATCAAACTCGGCTTAGCAAGAGTTTCAGAATCATTATCATCATTTATTGCTCTTAAAAAATCTGGCCAGGTTAATTCTATTCCTTCAATCTGACCAAATTCGCCGCTATCAGCTTCACTTAAAGAAGGATCTTCCTGGTCTTTGATAAAATGAAGTCTGGATAAACTCCCATTCTGTAAATCAACACCCAGTTCTTTTAATTTATCCGTAGAAACCTCTTCCACTCGAACCTCAATAATCACCTGATCCTGTGGTATATTAATTTCTTCAACCAAATCTACTACTCCATCAAGCTTATTTTTAGCTCCATTAATTATAATTTCCTTTCGTTTTTTATTTACATGAAGCTTTACATCAGGGTAAAACTTATCTACTATTTCGGTTATCTGTTCTGTATCGACATAGTCAACTCTAATATTCCTTGTTTCAGGTTCCAAACTCTGATCATATGTTTCTGTCATAGATATTGCCTCTTTAACATCTTCTTCACTGCCGCTGATGGTTATAGTATCTGTAAGAGAATTCTTCTTAATCTCAATCTCCGAAAATACCTCCTCTATTTTTTCTTCCAGATCATCATGTTCAGCATTTAAAACTTTATAGCTCTCACTAACTGTTTCTTCTTCCACCTCTGCTTTATCTGTTTTTTCTTCTGTATCCCTTTCCGCTTCTAATGATTCTGTGCTGTCTAATTTAGAAATCATTTTTCTAATTTCTTCTACATTTTCTTCTTCACCTTTTATAATAAACTGCTGTCTGGGAGTATCATTAGTAATTTGAGTCTCTGGAAAAATTTCTTTAACTATGGTAGCTATATTGTCAAAATCTCCGGAAGAAACTTCAACATATTCTGTTACAATATTATCATAGATACTGTCAATTCTATCTGGGGCAGCTACTACAACAGTATTTTCATCCCATTCATAACTTAGAGAACGTGTCTGAGTAATTAAATCAAGTGCTTTTTCAAAAGTAATATCTTTCAAATTAACAGTTATATCACCCGAAACTTCACTATCAGTAATTAGATTAACATCTGCTACCTCAGCGATTGTTCTCAAAACATCAACAACATCTGAGTTTTTAAAATTCATATCCTCTATTTTATCCTGTGGACCTGCAGCAGCTGCTGCTGAAAAAGAAATAATTAATATTAAAAGTATAATAGAAATTTTTTTTATTTTTATCATTAATTTCGCCTCCAATCAATAAAAAATACAGGTTTTAGTATGCTATTTCAAATTCTTCACCATTTTTTTCAAAAGTAGCTTCTCCATTTTTATAGGCAGTTAATCGATAATCATCTAAACTATCACCAATTTTAAGCAGATGTTTTTCCTGCTGATAGCTTACAAGTAGAGCCAGTCTAGAATTAGAAGCTGAAATAACACCGTTAATTATAATTTCAGGTTCAGATTCTACATCCTTAATAGTTTCTGTTCTCTGATCATCAGTCTCTGCAGCTGAGTTTAAAGATGGGTCTGCTTCAAATCCATCCTCAAGTTCTAATTCTTCTTCCGCTTCTGGATTCTCTCCTGCTTCTTTTTTTTCAAAAAATGGATTTCTTAAATTTTGAGTTTGATTCTCGCCTAATAAATTTTCTTCTGCAAAATCATTTAAATCACTATCCACTTCAAGGTTTAAAGCAAAGGCATTACTGCTGAATATAATAATAAAAACTGTTAGAAATAATAATTTTAAATATTTCATCTGATCACCCCGCTGCCTGTTCTATAAATTCTCGCAATTCGTCTGACTGATGGTAAAATAAATTGAGATTTAAAGCTATTACATCTTCCTCCTGCTGAACATTATCAGCTGATAAATTTTCTATCACCAGACGATAATCCCAGTTATCCAGCATTTTGAGAAAGGATAAGAGCTCAAAATATTCTCCTTCAACTTCAAAAGTAAAGGGGTAGCCGTTATCAGCATCATCTTTTTGATAACTTTTGATCTCAACATCAGTCTCTCTGGCAAAATAGTCAACAGCTGCCAGGATTTCTTCTGCTTCTCTAACAACTATTTCCATCCGCTCTTCTCTTTCATTTTTTAAAGACTCTAAATCTTTTTCTAAATCCTCAATTTGATTAACACGAGCTAAAACAGTTGAATATTGACTCTGCACATTTGAAATTTCATTTTTTAAATCCTGCTGTTCAGCCTGAATAGGTTGATAGAGTAGATAATAATAAGCAACCATAACAACTGTAACTAACAGAATAAAAAGTAATATTTTTTCTCTTTTAGATAGATTACTCATTATAAATCTCCCCTCGCTCCCTATTATTAAGTTCTACTTCCAGGTTAAATTCTAACTGTTCATTATTTTGAAATCTCTCTAAAGAAATAATAGAAAAGATATCTGATTCAAAAATACGTGAACTGAAATCTAATAAACTCCTAACATTCTCTGCATTACCATTAATTGTAATTTGACCACTGCTGTAATCCAAATTATTAAATGAAATATCATCTTCAGTTATTCGAGCAAACTCTAAAAAGAAAGGAGAAACAGTATATTTTTCCAGCTCAACCTGTTCTGGAAGTTTAAAATTAGCTATTTCATCCTCCAGTTCAAAATAATATTCTTCTTCCGGCCGCAGCGCTTTTAGTCTTGTGTTCCAGTCATCCCGACGCTTTTCTAAATTTTGAACTTCAATATAATTTAAATAGTAATTTAGAGCCGGTGCTGCTAAAATTAGAAAAATAATTATTACCACTACAATTTCCAACCACTGGATTTTTATACCTTCATCTTTTTCCAGGAGGTTAACTCTCATTATGTATCACCTCACTAATAATCGTTCCAGCTGCAGCTGCCATAAAGTGTCTATTGATTTGATTATCTTCCTTTTTAATTATAAAGTTTTCAAGTGGATTTATGATTGATATTTCAAGATCTATTTCACTTTTAAAATAATCAACCAGTCCATCTAAAAGCAGGCCTCCACCGGTTAAATATATTTTAGCTGCTGGATTATCAGGATTTCTTTCATTATGATATTCTAAAGAACGATTTACCTCATGTACTATTTCATCTGCCAGGTTTTTTATCTGCTTTTGAATAGTTGCTGGATTATCAATATCTGAAAGCATTAAATCAAGGCTTTTTTCTTCTCCTGCCTGCTCAGGAAAAAATTCAAACTTTTTCTTCTCAATTTCAGCTTCTTCTTTAGTATCTTCATCTTTTAAAAATAAATTGCTAAAATTGTTACCTGAGGTATCAATTTCTCTGCTTAAATAAAGTTTATCTTTTTCGGCAACTAAAATTTTGGAACTGCTGGCACCAAGATCAAGTATCAGCCCAGGTTGGTCCAGATAATTATCTCGAGCAAGTAATGAAATTAAAGCCAGATCTTCTAAGTTAACAACCTCTACCTTCAGCATATTATTTTGAAAAATTTCTAAATATGAGTTTAAAACATCTTTGGACAGTACTGTTACTAATAGTTCGTATTGATCATCTTTTTCTGCTGAAATGATATAATCCAGTGCTATTTTCTCTGCAGGCAGATCTAAAAAATCCTGCACTTCCCAGATTAAGGCCTCTTTTAGTTCTTCTTTCGGCATCTTAGGCATTTTTAAATTGCGAACAAATTCCTGACCAGAGGCAGGAGTTAATAACAAGACTCCTGAGCCAATGTTTTTTTCAGTAAAAATATCAGCTATTAGTTTTGTTAAAAAATGAGTATCAATAACTTTGCCATCTTCTATAATCCCGGCAGGTATTTCTTTTTTTCCAGAGTTTAATAATTTAATTTTATTTTTTTTGGCTCTAGCACTTAAATATTTAATACTGTTATGACCAAAATCAACCGCTGTATATTGTACCCCTCTGATTAAAGATAATGGACTTACTGCCATTTGATCATCTCCTTTCTGTATTTAGTTGCTTTATCTATCAATTTTATTTGTTATACCAGATAATTTTATTTTCACCGTTATTTGAACCATTACCACCGGAAGTATTATCAAAATC
>JBKHDA010000090.1:0-6312 GCA_046541575.1 Halanaerobium sp.
TAAACATAAGCATATTCGTCCATTTCAAAATTATCAGGAGCCTCACTAACACATAAACTACATGAAATACACTGATCATCTACATAATATTTTCCCTCAACATTTTCATCCAATTTGTTTTCCAAATTTGCCATTATGATACCTCCCTTTTTAGATTTTAAAATATTCTAATTTTAGTATATTAAAAAGATTATATTAAGTCAAAATAATCCTTAAAACCCCCCTTTGATTATACAAATAAATACTGAAATAAGAATTAAAATGAAAGCAGCAACTATTTTTTCGTTTGCTGCCGATTAACGATTAAAAAAGATAAGGGCTAATTAAAAATCAGGCATTTCATCGATAGCATTTTTCTTTTCCTCAGTGTCAATATGAGTATAAATTTGAGTTGTAGACAGATTGGCATGACCTAAGAGGTCCTGCAGTACCTTGATATCTTTAGTCTGACGGTAAAGAGTCGATGCAAATGTATGGCGAAGTTTGTGAGGAGTTATTTTATCAGCTCTGCTTAAGCCTGCCTTTTTGGCATATTTTTTAACAAAAAGCTGAATAGTTCTCGGATTAATTCTTCTGCCGTGACGAGAAATAAAAACAGCCTGTCGGGCATCACTTTCCTTAATTTTTATTGAATTTCTTTCTCGCATATAACGCCTAATTGCTAAAATTACATCATGATGCAGCGGCACATACCGCTCTTTTTTACCCTTACCGTAAAACTTGATTGAGCCGTCTTCAAAGTCAATATTGTCAAAGTCAAGATTAACCAGTTCTGAAATACGGAGGCCGGCATATAAAAATAATTTAACTATAGCCAGATCGCGGAGGCGGTTAATCCCTCCATGTTCATCAATTGCCTGAATAAATTGCTGTGCCTCTTTGAGTTTTAAATAAATAGGCTCCAATCGGCTGTCAGTTTTACTGCTTTCTATCGCCTCTGCCGGGTTTTTATCAACTAATCCATAATGAAGCAAATATTTATAAAAAGAGCGGACAGCAAAGAGCTTTCTATTTCTGGTCACCGCCTTATTATCATTAATTATCACAGCATCAGCAAGAAATTCTGAGATATCAAGGCGATCAACTTCGTCCGGCTTAAAACCTTCCTCAAAATCTAATTCTTCGATTAAATATTTATGTAATTGATGCAGATCACTGTCATATTCTTTGATGGTTAAATCCGAATACCCTTTTTCCACACCAAGATATTTTTTAAATTTATTTAAAGCCTGTAAAAAGTTAAGTTTAGAAATTTCAATCACTTCCCTTCGTTTACTGGTACCGGGTACTTGGATAAATTAACCAAAAGATAATTTGGCTGCATATAATAATTAGTAAATTTATCCAAGTACCCGGTACCCTTACATTAACTTATTCAATTAAAAAGATCAAAATCCTTTATTTTTGCTCTTGACCTTCTCTGACCTTTGTATTATAATTATAATAGAAAACAAATTTTAAAATAGATAAAATTGAATATTTTGTCTCAAAGGAGGAATAAAAAATGGATATGGAAAAGTTTACTCGTAAAGCACAGCAGAGTCTGGTAGAAGCACAGAATATTGCTAAAGACTATCAGCATCAGGAAATATTTCCTTCCCATTTATTTAAAGCATTATTAAATCAGGATGATGGTATAGTAATTCCACTGCTGCAGAAAGCTGAAGCAAATCTTGCAGAACTGAAGGCAGAAAATGAGGAACTGCTGCAGAAATTACCCCAGGTTTATTCTGAAAAGAGTGGACAGGCCTATATGTCATCTCAACTAAATGATATTATGAGGGAAGCAGAAAAACAGGCAGATGGACTCGGCGATCAGTATGTATCAACCGAGCATTTTTTACTGGCAATTTTAAAGAATAGAAAAACTAACCTGGGTAAAATGCTCTATGAGAAAAATTTAAACTACAATGAATTAAAACAGATTATTCAGGAAGTCCGCGGGGGCAGTAAAATTGATTCCCAGCAGGGAGAAGAAGGTTTTAATGTTTTAGAAAAGTATACAATAGATATTACAGAACAAGCAAAGGATGGTAAACTTGACCCTGTTATTGGCCGTGATAATTTAATCAGAAGAGTAATGCAGGTGCTTTCGCGCCGCCGCAAAAATAATCCAGTTTTAATTGGAGAGCCGGGTGTAGGTAAAACTGCAATTGTTGAGGGACTGGCCCAAAGAATTATCAATGGTGATGTTCCGGAAGGATTAAAGAGAAAAAAGGTTATTTCCCTTGATATGGGTTCTTTAGTTGCTGGAACCAAGTTTAGGGGTGAGTTTGAAGAGAGATTAAAATCAGTTTTAAAGGAAATTAAAAAGGCTGAAGGCCAGATAATTCTTTTTATTGATGAGATGCATACTTTAGTTGGAGCTGGTGCTACTGAAGGCTCAATGGATGCAGCAAATCTTTTAAAACCTGCTCTGGCAAGAGGTGAACTCCACTGTGTTGGTGCTACAACTCTGGTAGAATACAAAAAGCATATTGAAAAAGATGCTGCTTTAGAGAGAAGATTCCAGCCAGTACAGGTTTCAGAACCGGATATCGAAGATACAGTTTCAATTTTAAGAGGTTTAAAAGAAAAATACGAGATTCACCACGGAATTAAAATTACTGATAATGCAATTGTAGCTGCAGCAAAACTATCTGACCGCTATCTAACAGAAAGATTTCTGCCTGATAAAGCAATTGACTTGATTGATGAAGCAGCCTCCAAAATAAGGATTGAGATTGATTCGATGCCGATAGAAATTGATGAGCTTGACCGCAGGGTGAGGAGACTGGAAACAGAAAAAGAAGCATTAAAAAATGAAGATACAGAAGAGGCACAGGAAAGACTAAGGGAAATTAAAGAAAAACTGCAGGAATTAAAGGATAAACGTGATCCACTTCGCTTAAAGTGGAAAAATGAAAAAGATCAGCTTGCAAAAATGCAGGAACTAAAGGAAAAAATAGAACAGATTGAATATCGAGCAGAAGCTGCCGAAAGAGAAGCAAATTATGAAGAAGCAGCAAGACTGCGTTATGGCAAATTAAATGATCTGCGCAAGGAACTGGCAGAAGTCAGCCAGCAGGTCGAAGAATCACAAAAGGATTCAACTCATCTGGTTAAGGAAGAGGTTACTGAAGAAGATATTGCTGAAATAGTTTCACTCTGGACCGATATTCCGCTGCAGAAGCTGATGGAAGAAGAAAAAGAAAAATTGATTCATTTAGAAGACGAATTAGAAAAAAGAGTTGTTGGTCAGCATGATGCAGTTAAAGCAGTCAGTAATGCAATCCGCCGCTCCCGTACAGGTCTGCAGGATGCAGATAGACCACTTGCTTCCTTTATGTTTATGGGACCAACCGGAGTCGGTAAAACTGAACTTGCAAAAACACTGGCTGAATATCTCTTTGATGACGAAAAGGCGCTGACCAGAATCGATATGTCTGAATATATGGAAAGACATGCCGTTTCCAAACTGATTGGTTCACCTCCCGGTTATGTAGGATTTGAAGAGGGCGGACAGCTGACAGAAAAGGTAAGGCGTAATCCATATTCAGTGATTTTATTTGATGAAATAGAAAAAGCACATCCGGATGTCTTTAATATTCTGCTTCAGATTCTTGATGACGGTGTTTTAACTGACAGTCAGGGTAAAGAAGTTGACTTTAGAAATACTGTTATTATTATGACTTCTAATGTTGGCTCTCAGTATATTCAGGACTTAGATGATGAAGCAAAAATTAAGCAAGAAATTGACGAAGCTCTCAAGGGGCAGTTTAGACCTGAGTTCTTAAATAGAATTGACGAAAAAATCATCTTCCATTCCTTAACTAAAGAAGATATCTTTAAAATTATCGATATCCAGATTTCTTATCTGCAGAATAATTTATCTGAACAGGATATAGAGATTGAGCTGACTAAAGCCGCTAAAGAAGAGCTATTAGAACTTGGTTATGATCCAGCTTATGGTGCTCGACCTCTAAGAAGAGTTATTCAAAATCAGATTAAAGATGAGCTGGCAATGCTGATTTTAGAAGAAAAGATAGAAGAAGGCGATAAAATAACAGTTGATTTTAAAGATGGAGAATTTGAATTTAAAAATTAAGATAAAAAAATAAGTTAATATAACATTGACTGCAGACCGGTAAAATTACTGGTCTGCGTTTTTTATTCATGAAGGAAAAAAGTTAATTACCTTGAAATATAATAAGTGAATATATTTTTGAATGTTGAGCCGGATAATTTAAAAGCAAAAATATTATTTTATTCACTGGGTTTTGAATTTGACAGAATGATCAGCTGGATTAAGCTAAAAGAAAATGAGTCCACAGCAAAATAATTAAACTATGGAGGCAGTAAAAATGGAAGAAAAAGAAATTATAGAAAAAACTAAAAAACCGATTACAAAAAATTCATTAGTTAATGATCTTAAAATGCTGGATCTAAAAGGAGAAATAGTAATTGTTCATTCTGCACTCAGCAAACTGGGCTGGGTCTGTGGAGGTGCAGTAGCTCTAATTGAAGCACTGCAGAAGGTTATTACTTTAGAAGGAACGCTGATCATGCCTGCTCACAGTGGAGACTACTCTGAACCTAAATACTGGGAAAATCCTCCGGTGCCAGCAGAGTGGTATCAGACAATCAGAGATGAGATGCCGGCTTACAGGCCAGAAGTTACTCCCACCTGCGGTTTAGGTGTGACTCCAGAGCTTTTTCGCAAATTCCCGTGTGTTGTAAGAAGCGATCATCCCTGTCTCTCTTTTGCTGCCTGGGGTAAAGAAGCAGAATTTATAACTGCTGACCACAAATTGGACTATGCTCTGGGAGAAAACTCACCTCTGGCTAAAATCTACAAAAAAGAAGGTAAAATACTCTTAATTGGAGTTGGACATGAGAGTAATACATCCCTCCATCTGGCAGAATACAGAGCAGATCATGAGCTTAAGATTAAAATTTTTGGGTCTTCGATTTTAAAAAATGGAAAAGTTCAGTGGACAAAATATCAGGATATTGAATTTAATGATGATCTCTTTCCTGCAATCGGTAAAGGATATGAGTCAGAATATGAATACAGCACTGCAGAAGTTGGGCTGACAGAAGCAAAGTTATTTGATCAAAAAGAGATGGTTGATTATGCAGTAAGCTGGCTGGAAGAAAAAAGAAAGTAGTTGGCAGATGAGATATTTTCCTGACAATTAAAAGGAGAAAAAAATGAAAGCATTAATTTTAAATGGAGAAGAGCAGAATTGTCTTTCTTTAAATCACTTTTCAAAAAGTATCAAAAAAGAACTAAATGCTAATGATTTTGAAGTTGAAGAAGTATTGTTAAAAGAAAAGAAAATAGCTGACTGCCTGGGCTGTTTTGATTGCTGGGTAAAAACACCAGGTATCTGTATAATTGATGACTTTGGAAGAAAAGCTGCAGCGAAGCTGATTAATTCTGAACTGGTAGTTTTTTTGACACCTGTAGTATTTGGCAGCTATTCCTATCAGCTCAAAAAAGCTCTGGATAGGATGATCCCTCTCATCTCGCCCTATTTTAAGAAAGTAAAGGGGGAAATCCATCATAAAAAACGTTATTCAAAATATCCCTCTATTCTTGCTGTCGGAATATTGGAAGAAGAAAATGAAATTCAGAGTCAGATTTTTAAAAAGTTAGTTGAAAGAAACAGCATCAATTTTCATTCACCCTATTTTGAGGCTGAAGTTTTTGAGGCAGGGAATAATTTTGATGAAAAACTGCTTATAAATGCTGTTAAAGTGATTTCTAAAAAAGTAGGTGAGCATAATGACAATTAAAAAAGCTATATTATTAATTGGAAGTCCTAAAGGAATTGAAAGCTCATCTGCCAGTTTGGGAACTTATTTGCTGACTAAACTTGAAAAATATGATATTGAAACTGAAATACTCCACCTATATTCTGAAATAGCTAATCAGATTAAAGAAAAGATGTTTTTAGATAAGATAGAGGAGGCAGATTTTCTAGTCCTGGCAGCACCACTTTATGTTGATACCCTGCCGGCAAAAGTGATTAAGGCCTTAACTTTAATTGCAGAAAATAGAAAGAAGATTAATCGTGATAATCTTGATTACGGAAAGCTTAAGAGCTTTGCTGTAATAGTTAACTGTGGTTTTCCAGAGTCAGAGCAGAATGAGACGGCTCTTAAAATCTATCAGGAATTTGCCCGAAAAGCTAAACTAAAATATCTTGGTGGAATTGCAATCGGAATGGGGGGAGCTGTAAGTGGTAAATCTCTTTCTGAAATGGGAGGAATGGCAAAAGATTTGCTTGAGGGTCTAGATCAGGCCGCTGATGATATTGTGAGAAA
>JBKHDA010000091.1:0-6135 GCA_046541575.1 Halanaerobium sp.
TTCTATTCTCGCCTGCAGCAGATGAACTCCTACACTCAAATTATAGAGAGTTTTCTGAAAGTAATTGACTCCAAAGATCACTATACTGAAGGCCACTGTGAACGGGTGGCTAAATATACCTATCACCTCTGTAATGAAATGAATTTGTCAAGAGCAAAATCAGAAAAAATTATTAGTATCGCCAAGATTCATGATATAGGGAAAATTTATGTTGACGACGATATTTTAAGTAGTTCTGATAATTTAAGCAGTCAGGAATATGAAGAAATAAAAAGACATACTGAATACGGATATCAGCTTTTAAAAGACATAGACTTAATCAATGATGAATTAGACATTATTTTGTATCATCATGAGCGCTGGGATGGCAGAGGCTATCCTGAGGGCTTAAAAGGGGAAGAAATTCCGGTGGGAGCCAGGATTTTAACAATCTGTGATTCTCTGGATGTAATGATTACCGGTAGAAGCTATAAACCTCCAATGACAAAAGAAGAAATTATTGAAGAAATAAAAGAATGTGCCGGAGGTCAGTTTGATCCGGAAATTGCAGAAATAATGATAAAATTAATTAAAGACGGTTATTTTGATGACCGCTTTAAAAGCAAAGAAAAAATTAGAGAACTGGAATTATCATTTGAATATTAGATTTTAATTTTGCTTCAAGGAGGAGAGGGTTGAATATGAATAAAGAGATAAAGAAGATGATTCAGGAACTTGAAGGTGTTGTTTCCTGTAATTTAACTGGTGTTGATGAGATAGATGAAATACATATTATTGCTGATAAGAAGAGAGATCCAAAAAGAATTGTTCGTGATGTTGAAACAGTTTTTATGGTTCATATTGATAAAAAAATTGATCACAAAAAAATTAGTATTGCTCAAATAGAAAGTTCTTTTAGAGAAAGTATAAGAGATGTCTCAGATAACAGAATAGAATTGGTCTCAATTTATACTGAAAATAATCGCTCACGCTGTAATGTAGAAATGAAAATCAATGAACAAGAGGTAAAAGAGAGTTTTGAGGTGCAAATTGGAGAGAGTATTGAAAAATTAATAGGAAGATCAGTTTTAACTATTTTGAATAAATATTTAGATTTTGATTCGCAGATGGTTATAGATGATATTTTCACCATCAAAGGTAAAGAGGAGCTTGTAATTGCTCAAATTTCAATGTATGATCCGGATAACAATTTAATACAGAAAAAATTAGTCGGAGCTGGATATGTAAATAATGATATATCTTTAGCAATAGCAAAGGCATGTTTAAAAGCAGTTAATAGAAAAATTTGTATGCATATTTAAAATAATATGATAGAGGTAATTATATTGCTTAAAAATATTATTATTTGGCAAGCAGCAGTATAAATTATAACAATTTTATGGTACCTGCTTCAATTATTGTAGAAATAGAAAGCAATTTTGATAAATAAATTTTATATGAAGCAGAGCTTGACAGTATTGTTTATAAATAGAAATAATTTTCAACTGTTCTTTGATATAATCAGAGGGCAGTTTTTTTGTGTGACATAACTCACAGAAGTTATAAGTTTATAAAGATATAATAAACTTGATAAATAAACTAAGGATTAATTAATAATTTTAACAGATGTAGATATATTAAATTTAAATATTCAATAATAATTTTTTTGAAATTGGAGTATAAGTATATAAGGAGGAGCTTTAGATGTTTAGAAAAATTCAGAATGACATTTATAGTGTAGGGATTATTGACTGGCACCGCAAATTATTTGATGAGTTGATTCCTCTTCCCGATGGGACAAGTTATAACTCATATTTTATAAAAGGCGAAGAAAAGAATGCAGTAATTGACACGGTAGAGCCTGATTTTGCTCAGGATTTTCTGGATAATTTAGATGACCTGGGCGTGGAAAAAATTGACTATATTATTTCCAGTCATGCTGAACAGGATCATTCCGGCTCACTTCCACATCTGTTAAAGAAATATCCGGAGGCAGAGATTTTAAGCTCCAGGAAGGCAAAGCCAATGCTTTTAGATTTGCTGGAGCTTGAAGCTGATAGGATTAGAGTTGTGGAAGATGGAGAAACCCTTGATCTTGGTGATAAAACACTGGAGTTTATTGATACTCCCTGGGTTCACTGGCCGGAAACGATGTCAACTTATCTGCAGGAAGAAAATATTTTATTTTCCTGTGATTTTTTCGGTTCTCACTTAGCTACAAGTGATTTATATGTAGAAGATGAACAGGATGTGTATAAAGCAGCTAAAAGATACTATGCGGAAATTATGATGCCCTTTAGAATGATTATTAAAAAGAATCTGGCTAAGTTAGAGGATTATGAGATAGAAATGATTGCTCCAAGTCATGGACCAATTTATGATAATCCAAAAATGATTTTAGATGCTTATCAGGACTGGGTAAGTGATGAAGTAAAACCTGAAGTTATAGTGCCCTATGTTTCAATGCACGGCAGTACTGATGATCTGGTTAAATATTTTATCAGTAGTTTAATTGACAATGGTATCAAAGTAAAGCCTTTTGATCTGACTGATGTTGACTTAGGCGATCTTGCAATTTCTCTGGTTGATGCTTCAACTGTAATCTTTGGTTCGCCAACTGTTTTAACCGGTCCCCATCCTTCGGCAGTTTATGCAGCTTATCTGGCCAATGTTTTAAAGCCAAAAACTCGTTATGCTTCAATTATTGGTTCTTATGGTTGGGCAGGTAAAATGACAGATAAACTACTTGATTTAATGCCCAATCTAAAAGTGGATCTTTATGATCCGGTAATTGCTAAAGGTCATGGAGCAAATGAAGATTATGAGGAGATTGATAGATTGGTAGCTGAAATTAAAACAGACTTAGATAAACTTTAATTAAAATATAATATTTAAAATAGAGTAATCTCTAATTAAAGCTCCTGTTTAAAAGCAGGAGTCATCTTTCTATTAAAAAATCTAGAATTCTAAATAATATAGGACTGGGAGTTGAAATATGGAGAAAGGTATTGAAATAGCGAATAAAATTGACAGTATTAATTAACTTTGATATTATATGAATGAATACTCATTCAAGGAGATGATTTAAGTGGCTCAAGAAACTAAAGATAGAATTAGAGAAGCTGCAGTGGAATTAATATCTAGAAAAGGATTTTTTAATACTAGAATGCAGGAAATAGCAGATGAGGCAGGTCTTGCGGTTGGAACAATCTATAATTATTTCTCCAGCAAAGATGAGGTATTATCATATATTTTTAAAAATGAAATGCAGAGAAGAATGGAGTATATGTCAGAACTAAAAAAAGAAAATTTAACAATTAAAGAGTTTTTAAATAAATTTTTAACAAGACATTTTTCTCTTTTAGCAAAAAATCCTCATTTAGGAAGAATTCTTGTCAGAGAAAAAGATTTTTCCAGAGGAAAAAAAAGTGGAAAAATAAAAGAACATATGAATTCTATGATTAATATGCTGGAAATGATTTTTGAAATTGGTGTTAAAAGAGGGGAAATTAAAGATATAAATACTCATTTGATGGCAGTTTATTTTTTTGGTTCTCTGCAGGGAATTATTGAATATTCTTTAACTGAACCAGAAATGGAGCTTTTAGAAGCTGCGCCCGAGTTTATATTAGAAAGAATTGAAGATATTTTTGTTTAAGAAATTTAGGAAGGAGTAATCTAAAATGGAAATATTTAATTAAAAAAATATCGATACAGGTTCAAAACAGGTAAAAGTTTTTTATGAAGCTGATAATTTTAATAGTCGTTTAATTTCTCTGAATAAAGGAGAGAAAATTCCACCCTGTGATATGGTTTCTAACTTAATTTTTACTGTTATTGAGGGTGAAGTTGAAATATCAGTCAATAAGCAAAAAAATATTTTGAGTCAAAATCAGATTTTAATTGCTGAACCCGGTTTATTTGCAATGGAAGCTTTAAAAGACTCAAAAATTATGGGGGTTCAGATTAAAGCTAATTAAGGAGAAAAATATGTTTAATAAAACATTAGTGATTAACCTCATGCTGAGATTTATTTTATTCCGCCCGTCTTTTGTTGAATCAACTGTTTTTAGAAAAATAATGATGATTTTTCCCAGTTTTTTATCGGGCAGAATTGACTTTGATGCATTAATTAGTAAGGAAGAAAATTATGATCTGGCAATAAAAAAGGCACTGGAAAAATATCAGGAATTAAAAGCTGATAAAACTGATAAGATACTCGATTTAGCGGCTGGAACCGGAGCGATATCTGTTATTTTAGCTGAGAATTTTAAAGAGTCAGAAGTGATAGCTGTAGATTTAGCTGAAGAAATGCTGGCTGAGGCTGAAAAAAAGGCTTCACAAAAATCTTTAAACAATTTAAGAACTAAAATTAATGATGTTTACAATCTAGATTTTAAGGATGATAGTTTTGATTTAGTAACAGTCTCAAATGCCCCTTTTTCGTTTAAAGAGGTAAAGAGGGTTTTAAAAGAAGATGCATTTTTTATTATTACTATCTCCCATGGGGGAGGTTTTTTAGAAGCGAAAAAAGAAAAGCTGGCACGAAAATTAACAAACCAGGGTTTTAATCTGGAAGCAGTAGCTGCAGAGGAAAACAGCGGAGTCTATTTAATTTTAAAAAATTAATTTTGTGTGAGCTGTATCACGGCATAAAGCAAAGTTAAGTACTATACTTATATTAGTGAATGAGCAATCATTCATATTGAAAATTTTAAATATGGTCTTTAAAAATATTTATTAAAATGAAAGGAATGATTTTGTGGAAATTATTAAATTAAGTGAGTTAGAAGGAAATAAAAACAAAAGAGGGGTTATTGCTAAGGCAGTTTTAAAGCATGATAATGCTCAGGTAATGAACCTTATTTTATCAAAAGGAGATGTAGTTCCTGCTCATCAGGTACCTGTAGATGTATTTTTCTACATTAAAGAAGGTAAGGGAACTTTAAGAATTGGGGATCAGTCAAATGTTGTAGAAGCAGGAACAATTGTAACCTGTCCTCCAAATACTGAAATGGAATTAAAAGCTGATCAGGGAGAAAAATTTGAAGTTTTAAATGTCAAAACACCATCTCTCTAGTATTAAATAGTGAGGTAAAAATAATACCAGCTGTGAGAGCAGCTGGTTCTTATTCAAATTATATGAATGAATATTCATTCATATTAAGTGGAGTTAAAGAAAAAGGGGATGGAAATGATAAATAAAATAACAGACTGGGTGCTTAAATATTCTAAAACAGTTTTGATTGTAATTTTATTGATCACAGCTTTTTTTACTTTTCAGATTTATGATAACGCTCGTTTAGAAACTAATCTGGATAAATATAAACCTGAAGATCATCCGGAATTTATTGCCAGTGATCAGTTTGAAGATTTATTTGGAATTAGTGATGCAGTAATAGTGGCATTAGAAAATGACAGTGAGCCAAATGGTATTTATAACATGGAGACCTTGAGAAAAATTGATGAAATTTCTGCAGCACTGGAAAAATTGCCGGAAGTAGCAAAAGGTGATGTCAATAGTTTAGCTACAGCTGATAATATTAAGGGTAGTGATTTTGGACTGGAAGTTGATCCTTTTTATCAAAAATTACCGGAAAGTGAAGCTGAAATCAAAAATTTAAGAACAGATGTTGAAGAAAATAAGATGATCAGCGGCAGGCTTGTGGCAGAAAATGATAGTTCTGCTTTGATCATGGCAGAATTAAAAGATAAAGAAATAGATAGACTCGAACTTTATCAAAAAATCCAGACAATTGTTGAGCCCTACAGAGAAGGCAGTGAAAACATCTATATTGCAGGTCAGCCTGTTGTTGAAGGAACTCTGGCTAATCTAATGCCGCAGGATATGAAGAAGATGATTCCTATAGTTATTTTTGTAATTCTTTTTGTACTCTTTTTAACCCTGCACAGTTTTAAAAATACTCTATTAACAATGATTGTAGTATTATTTTCTACCATCTGGGCTTTTGGTTCGATGTCTGCTTTAGGAATTCCAATTTATGCAATTTCGACAATGATTCCAGTGATGCTGATTGCTTTAGGTGTGGCAGATGGGATTCACCTTTTGAGCCATTTAAATCAGGAAATAAAAGCTCAGCCTGATCGAGATAAAGTTGAATTAATAAAAGATATGCAGCGTCAGCTATGGAAACC
>JBKHDA010000092.1:0-6030 GCA_046541575.1 Halanaerobium sp.
ACTAAAACCTTATCTGCTGCCAGCAGTTCGGGCAGAAAATATCCTATTTTATAAACATCTTCTTTGTTAAAATCCTTATTATATACTCCTCTTATATCATATGCCTTAAACGCTTTCAAACTATCGCCTCCTTAATATTTCTGTATTTTAATTATAACATATTTTGACATCAAATCTATAATCTTTTGATAATTACTTCTATTATCTATATTCTAGCTTTATTGATTTTTTCCTTGTTTTTGATAAAAACAACTTAAATGTTTTGCAGGATTTGTTAGAGTTAACAAGAATAAATACTAAATAAGTATCTATAAATTATTTGTAATTTTTTAAATTTTAGAAAATTCATAAATGAGAAGGGAGAAGTTTAAATTGTATAAACAAATTATTGTCATTTCTCTATTAATAATTTTTGCTTTCAGCTTCAGCACAGCAGCTGTAGAATTGGCAGACCCCTGGTTTTCTGAAAAAGAACAGGGAAAGCATGGTGGTACACTTATTACACCTCTGCTTGGTGATCCAAAAACTTTTAATACTATTATTGCCAAAGAAACCTCTTCTTCTACAATTACTGACGGCTATATCTTTGAAGGCCTGATTACCAGAAATGGTGTCAGTACAGAATACGAAGCAGAATTAGCAAAAGACTGGAAAATTACCGAAGACGGTAAAAAATATACTTTTTATCTTAGAGAAGGTGTGCAGTGGAGTGATGGTCAGGAATTTACAGCAGATGATGTAATTTTCACTTTTGATCTGATCAAGGATGAAAATATACCAACAAGCAGTCGTGATGTAATGAAAATTGATGGTCAATTTCCGGAATATAATAAAATTGATAAATATACCGTGGAATTTATACTTCCCAGTGGTTTTGCCCCATTTCTTAATAATATGACTGCTCCTATAGTCCCTAAACACAAATTATATTCCAGCTGGCAGGAAGGCAATTTCAATAACAGCTGGGGAATAAATACAGACCCCTCAGAAATTGTTGGTACAGGTCCTTTTAAACTGGCCGATTATAAAAACGGAGAACGGATAGTGATGGAAAAAAACGAAAACTACTGGCGTAAGGATCCAGCCGGAAAATCACTACCTTATCTTGAAAAATGGATTAGAATAATTGCTGAAAGTCAGGAAACCCAGTCTCTTTTATTTGAAAATGGTCAGACACATTTTCTGGCAGTAAGAGGGATCGATTATAAAAGAATGAAGCAGCAGGAAGAGAGAAGTGATTTTGAACTGATTGATGCTGGTCCAACTTTTAGCACAAATTTTTTAGTTTTTAATTTAAATCCCCGCAATCCTAATTTGGAAAATGAACCATATAAATATGAATGGTTTAAAAATTTACATTTTAGAAGGGCAGTAGCTTATTCTTTTGATAAAGATACCATGATTAATCAGGCTTTAGCAGGTCAGGGAAGTAAACAGTGGAGTGCTGTCAGTCTGCCTAACAAAGTCTACCTTAATGAAGATGTCAAAAAATATCCCTATGATCTTGATAAAGCAAAGGCTGAACTGAAAAAAGGCGGCTTTGAATGGAATGAAAGTGACGAATTATTTGATGCAGCAGGAAATAGAGTCGAATTTAGTATGATTACTAATGCGGGCAACAATGTTCGGGAATCATTATTAAATATTATTGCCTCTGAGCTGAGGGAACTTGGAATTAAGGTCAATTCCAATCCGATTGAATTTAATAAGATGGTCAGTCAGCTCAGTGATGAATGGAACTTTGATACTATTTTAATTGGCTTAACCGGAGGAGTTGAACCACATCAGGGCAGTAATGTCTGGATGTCAAATGGACATCTTCATATGTGGAATCCCGTCCAGGAAAAACCGGCTACAGACTGGGAAAAAAGAATTGATGAGCTTTTTATCAAAGGATCTTCAACAGTAGAAGTGGATAAGAGAAAGGAATATTATGATGAATTTCAGGAAATTATAGCCGAAAAACTGCCTGTAATTTATACAGTGACTCCTAACTCAATTTATGCTGTAAGAGACAATCTCAAAAATACTGAAGTAACAGCCTATGGAGGAGTATTATGGAATATTCACGAGTTATATCTGGAGAATTAGAAAAATGAAAGATTATATAATTAGACGAATTTTAATTGTAATTCCCCTGCTGCTGGCAATTTCTCTTCTATCTTTTTTAATCATGCAGCTCTCTCCCGGCAGTTATCTGGATCAAATGCGGATGAGTCCTGATATTTCAGAAAATTTAATTAGAGAAATGGAAAATGATTTTGGCTTAGACCAAAATATTTTTATCCAGTATTTTTCCTGGCTGTCACAGATACTGCAGGGAAATCTGGGAGAATCCTTTACCTATCGGGTACCCGTCAGCCAGATAATACTGGGCAGATTATTTAATACTTTAATTCTTTCCCTGGCCGCTATGATAATCAGCTGGGGAATCTCAATTCCTATTGGAATTTATTCTGCCACTCACCGCTACAGCTGGCTGGATAATATATTTAGTGTTTTCTCTTTTATCGGTCTTTCTATACCCAATTTTTTCTTTGCTCTGCTGCTTTTATTTTCTATTGTTAGATTTAATATACCCCTGCCCATAAACGGTATGACAAGTATTATGTATGATTTTATGAGTCCAGCTGAAAAGGTTATTGATATCTTAAAACATCTGCTGGTACCGGCAGTAGTACTTGGTACTGCCGGAACTGCTTCTTTAATGAGACAGATGAGAGGACAGATGCTGGATGTAATCCATAAGGATTATATCAGAACTGCCAGAGCAAAGGGGGTAGCAGAAAAAAAGGTGATTTATAAACATGCTTTTCGGAATGCAGTTAATCCAATGATCACAATCTTTGGATTCCAGCTCAGTTCATTATTTAGTGGAGCAGCCTTAACAGAAATTGTAACCGGCTGGCCTGGTCTGGGAAGAATGATGCTGACTGCTGTCAGATCTAAGGACCTGTATTTAGCTATGGCAGGACTGATGATGGGAAGTTTAATGCTGATTATAGGAAATTTAGCTGCTGATATTCTGCTGGCTTTTAATGATCCTAGAATTAAATATGACTGAATTAATCTAAATTCACTTAATTTATTTATTATTAATTTGTTTTAAGCTGGAGTGTTTAATAATGAAAAAAGTAAAAGAAGTTGATCAACAAAAATATATAAACAGCCAGAGCAGGGAACTGTGGCGGAAGAAATTATCTCGTTTTTACAGAAATAAATTTGCCTTAACAGCAGGTATAATTGTTTTCTTCCTCTATATCCTGGTAATCTTTGCTCCCTTTTTTGCACCCTATAGTTCTAATAAAAATTTTAAAGAGAAATTTTTTCATCCACCTACTAAAATTCATTTTAGTGATCAAGACGGCCTTAGAGCACCCTTTATTTATGAAACTAAGATTAAAGAAGGATGGGCTGATTATGAAATAGATGAAGATAAAAAACACAGGCTGCATTTTTTTCATCAGGGTGAAAAATATAAATTATTAGGCCTTTTTGAAAGTGATATTCATCTTTTTGGAGTAGAAGCCGATGTACCTATATTTCTTTTAGGTAGCGATAATTACGGCAGAGATTTACTGAGCAGAATTCTTTATGGGGGGCGGGTCTCTTTATTTATTGGTTTTTTTGCTATTTTTATTACCACTTTTATCGGACTGATAATTGGAGGGATTTCCGGTTTTTATGGAGGGATTATAGACTCGATTATTATGAGAGCGTCAGAGGTTATTATGTCTATTCCCAGTTTTTATCTGCTGCTGGCCCTGGCTGCTGTACTTCCACTTGATGTATCTTCAGCCTTTAGATTTTTTCTGATTGTTTCTATTTTAGCCTTTCAGGGCTGGGCCGGAATGGCCCGAGTAATCAGAGGCATGGTTTTATCTGTCAAAAATGAAGATTATGTTGCAGCAGCAAGAGCTATAGGTGCAGATGATAAAAGAATTATTCTCAAACATGTTCTTCCCTCTACTGCCACTTATGTTATTATCAGAGCAACAGTAGCTATCCCGGGCTATATTATTATGGAAAGTGGACTCAGCTTTATCGGACTTGGAATTCAGGAACCCTCAGCCAGCTGGGGAAATATGCTGAGTTCAGCTCAAAATATAACTAAAATCTCTGATTTTCCCTGGTTATTATTACCCGGTTTCTTTATTTTTATTACCGTTTTAAGCTACAATATTCTGGGCGACGGCCTCAGAGATGCTTTAGATCCTAAATATTAAAGATCAATAATACAAAATAAAATCCCCTTACTCGTCAGATTGAATTATCCAATCTGTTTTGAGAAGGGGATTAATATTCTAATAGTCTGCTAATAATTTTTTAACTGTCTCTGATTTATTAAACCCATCAACTAATTTTTGAGGTGTAGAATCCAGACCTTCAGATGCTGCCATAACTGCTGCAATTACAATGGCTCTGGCAGAAGTATCTCCACCTGCCATAATATTAAGGGTCAGTGCTTCCAGCAGATTATCAGCATTCCACAAAATATCAAGCACAATTGGAAAGCCCTGCTCAATAGAGCAGCCCTGACCGCGCTCATCTGCATTTTCCACTATTTTGTCCTTTGATCCTATTTTATCAAAGCTGTCTTCGACAAACTGGTTTAATCCTTTATTGTCTTTAACTGCCTTCTTATAATCTTTACCTGCCAGCACTTCCTGCATTACATTAAAGACGAATTTAGCGGTTTGATCAACAACTTCTGCATTATGAGTTAAATGAATCAGGTCCAGAAAATCCTGTTCTGTAATATCCTCTTCTAAAAAGAGAGGCAGACTGCGGGCAATACCTCCCAGCTCATGATTTTTAGCTCCAACTAGAGTATCTTCATCCTTAAATTTTTCCAGCGAATCCTGCATTGCATGATCCATATACATTTCATTGTTTTCTAGATATTGAATCCAGTCATTTCTAAACTGTTTTAAATCAAAACCCTGATGATCAGAAATTGACTGCAGCAGGGCAAAGGCCTGTTCTCCATAGTGTGATAAATCTCCTGCTTCTTTTCCCTCGTGAAATTTTGCCATTGGAGTTCTGTATTCTTCAATAATTCCAGAGTATTCTTCTTTTAATTTATCTGTGCTGTAAACCCAGTGAGCACCAAACGAAAGTGCATCCGCAATAAAAATCGCTTTTAATAAATCTTTTCTTTTATTTTGCATTTATAAAACCTCCTCAGAACATAATTAATTCTGATTTTAGTATAAGATAAATAGTACAGGAATAAAATTAAATTGACAACATATTTAAAAGAGTCTTTATTTATCTACTAAAGCTTCAAGTTAATTAATCATCTCTTCTTTTTCTTCTGCAGCTGCATCTTTGTCTTTTCACCAGCACTGCAGTTTTTAAGATCTAGATACCCAACTTCAAAGACAAATTTCTTCATCAATTTAAGATATACAATATATATTCCAATTTTTAACTCCTAATGATAACAAAAATCCCTTCTTATATAAATACCCAAACCAGTCAAGTATTAAAATACAAGAAGAGATTACAAGTTCTCAAAATAACTATATGTTAAATTGTGGGGATATGCTTTTATAACACTCTAACCAATTAGTAAAACTTAGTTTTCAACTGCTTAATAGTTAAAGTATTAATAGGAACTATTTTAAATTTTTCAACTCTAATTTACTTTATTTATATTATTAAAGCTTTTTATTTTAGACAAAGGGGATTTGTAAAATTAAAATTAATTTAAACTAGAACTTTCTGATCAATGTTAGAATTTGTTTTCTCCCACCAATTTTTCTTAATATTTATCTGGTGGAAAACTGGTTCATCGGAGAGATCTTCACCACAGTGGGGACAGGTCCATTCTTCTTTGCTGGCACTGACGCTTCTGCTTTGACATTCAGGACATAATTTAATATAAGCCATTATTATCAACTCCTTTGAATTATTTTAATAATTTTATCTTGATTAAAGGATATCAGGGCTATATTAAATCAATATTTGTTTGAGATTAGAGGTTGGTTAGAAATTATAAAAAGTTCCAACATAGGCTATTAATTT
>JBKHDA010000093.1:0-5949 GCA_046541575.1 Halanaerobium sp.
TTCTGCCTTTATTAATTGAATTAAGAAAAAAGACAACTGGACTTGAGTATATAGAAACTGTTGTTAAGTATATTTTAAATATTGGGGAAGAGATCTCTTTAAGTGAATTGGATCAAAAGACTAAAAAGATTTCAGCTGAAGGGAGTGCTGTAATTATGACTATTGCCGAAAAAATCTATCATGATGGTAAAGAAGAAGGTAAAGAAGAAGGTAAAATAGAAGGTAAAATAGAGATTATGCATGAAATGATCGAATTTGCACTGGAATTGAAATTTGGTTTGACAAGTAAACCTTTTGCGGAAGAAGTGAAAAAAATAGATGATTATGAAAAATTAAAAGAAATTAAAATTGCAATTAGAAATTATGATTCATTAGATGAATTAGTAAAGAGTATTGATATTTAATCTTTACCATGCATTTATTTTCTTATCATTAACGGAAAGAATATCTAATTCTACTCTCCAAACTTTTAGCCGCCAGCATGGCGGTTTTCTTTTTATATACCCACCTTTCTGTGGTATAATAAATGTATCAGTAAGCAAAGGATGGTGGCATCAATGCAAAAACTTCCACTGGGAATCAGCGATTTTAAAGAAATAAGAAAAAATGACTATTATTTTGTTGACAAATCATTATTTATTAAAGAAATAATAGACGAAGATGCTCAGGTAATACTGCTGCCTCGTCCCCGCCGTTTTGGCAAAACTTTAAATATTTCAATGCTCCGCTATTATTTCTCAAATTCTGAAGCGGACTGGTCATTATATAAAAATTTAAAAATTGCAGTGGAAAACGAAAAATATCTGCAGGAATTTGCAAAGTATCCACTGATTTATTTAACATTTAAAGGACTGAAAGATCTAAAGTGGGAAGATTCACTTAAAAATATAGAAGATATTATTGCGGCAGAGTACCAGCGACATGATTATCTGCTGGAAAAAGGAGTTCTGACTGAAGCAGAACAAAAAGTTTATCAGAGGATAATAAATCTGGAAGCAGAAAAAGTCCACTATCAAAAAGCACTGCTCCGTCTAACTAAATATTTGGAGCGCTATCATGAGGAAAAAGTAATAGTACTAATTGATGAATATGATCAGCCAATCCAATCTGGTTATCTGAATGATTATTATCCGCAAATAGTTAATTTTATGCGCCTATTTTTGGAAAACGGTCTTAAAGATAATTCCAGCCTTCATAAATCAGTTTTAACTGGAATTTTAAGAATTGCAAAAGAAAGCATTTTCTCAGGCCTGAACAATCTTGTGGTCAACGATATTTTTTCAGAAAAATATAATCAGTATTTTGGCCTACTGCCCCGGGAGGTAGAAGCTATTTTTAAAAACTATGATCTGGAATATAAATTGGAAGAAATAAAAAGCTGGTATAATGGTTATAATTATGGGGGGCAGACTATCTATAATCCCTGGTCGATTATCAACTGTATTTATTTTCAAGGGGAAATAAAACCCTACTGGGTTAACAGCAGCGGCAATGAATTGATCAGAGAACTGCTGCTTAAGGGTAATGAAGATTTAAAAAGCAGCCTGGAACTTTTAATTCAGAATCAGAGTATTGAAAAGAAGATTGATGAGAATATAGTTTTTGCAGAAATTGAAAGTAAAAGCAGTTCAATCTGGAGTTTTTTGCTTTTTAGCGGCTATCTCAGTCCGAATAAGAGCAGGCGAGAAAAAGGGAGACTTTTTGCAGAGTTGGAAATTCCCAATCAGGAAATTAAATATATTTACGAAGAAATATTTTTAGACTGGCTGGAAGAAAATATTGGCAGCCAGAAACTTTCGCTAATGCTTAAGGCTTTAACTGAAGGTGATGTAGAAAGTTTTGCTCAAATATTTAAAGAATTTATTCTTAACAGTTTGAGCTATTTTGATACTTCTGGTAGTGAAGCAGAAAAGGTTTATCATGCTTTTGTGCTGGGACTGCTGCTTAATTTAAGAGATGCCTATCAGATTAAATCCAACCGTGAAAGTGGATATGGACGCTATGATATAATGATTATTCCTGATGATAAAAAGAAACTGGGTATCATTATTGAATTTAAAAAAATTAATCAGTTTAGTAATGAAAATAAAGAAGAAGCACTTGCTTCAGCCTTAAAGCAGATTGAAGAGAAAAATTATCAGGCTGAACTCAATTCTTGTGGAATTAATAATATTTTAAAACTGGCTGTTGTTTTTGCCGGCAAAGAAGTTGAAATCAAAAAAGGAAATTAAGCTGCATGTGCATGTACCGTTTGCTGAACCATTATCTGGTAAAAATAAAATTTCCTTTATAACCTTTCAGCCGCCAGCAGGGCGGTTTTCTTTTTATATCCTCAGTTTAATGTGGTATAATAAATGTAACAGCAAGCAAAGGATGGTGGCCTGAATGAAAAAGCTGAGCACAAGTATTTCTGATTTTGAAGAGCTGAGACAAAATAATTATCTCTATATAGATAAGACAGAATTTTTAGCTAAAATAATCAACAGGGATAAATATTATTTTCTTTCCCGTCCCCGCCGTTTCGGAAAAACACTTTTTGTTGACACCCTGGAAAAATTTTATCAGGGAAAAAAAGAACTTTTTAAAGGTTTATACGTCTATGGTCAGGACTGGAACTGGGAAGAATATCCGATTATCAGACTGGATTTTAATCGACTGGAACACAGCACAACTGAAAATTTAAAAATTGAGATGCAGGAGTTTTTAGAAGATTATGCCCGCCAGTATAATTTGGAGCTTAATAAGACTCTTGTCAGTTCTAAATTTGAAGAATTAATTATAAAAATCAGCAAAAAAACAGGAAAAAATGTTGTGCTGTTAATTGATGAATATGATAAAGCAATAATCTCTCATTTAAGCCAGGATCAGGAAGAGATTAAAATTGCTGAGTCAAATCAGAATTTCTTAAAAGCCATCTATGATAATTTAAAGCCGCTGGTTAATCATTTAGAGCTAGTCTTTATCACCGGTATCTCTAAGTTCAGCAAACTTTCAATTTTTTCAACTTTAAATAATCTGATTGAACTGGACATGCATCCAGAGTTTTCGCATATGTTGGGCTACACCGAAGAAGAGCTGCACCATAATTTTGATCCCTATTTTGCAGAATTTGCCGCCGAAATTGGGGAGAGCAAAGAAGAATTATATGCAGAATTTAAAAGAATGTACAACGGCTTCCGATTTAGCGATGAAGACATCAGAGTTTATAATCCCTATTCAATTGCTAAAGCTTTAGAGGCCAAAAAAATAGATAATTACTGGTTTGAGAGTGGAACTCCAGGTTTTTTAATGAAACTAATCAAGGACAGCAATTTTGATATTCCCAAACTGGCCGGGCTTGAGGTTTCAAAAAGCAGCCTTAAAGCTTATGATATTACAAGACTGCAGCTTGTTCCCCTTCTATTTCAGACAGGATATCTTACAATTAAGGAAATACTCAGAGGTAGATATCTTAGCTTATCATATCCAAATCTAGAAGTGGAAACTGCCTTTTCGGAAAATTTACTTAAAGAACTAACTGATTATCAGGTGGAAGAAGCACTTGTAGGCAGAATGCAGTTAGCTCTTCAAGACTCAAACTTTGAAGAATTTATTAAATACTTAAAATCATTATTTGCAAGCATAGCTAATTTAAATATCCCGGCAGCTGTCAGTGAAAGAGAAAGTTATTATCACACCATATTTTATCTGACAGCCGAGCTATTAGCAGACAGAGAGCTTAAAATTGATTCGGAGTTATTAACTGCCAGAGGTAGAATTGATATGGTGGTCGAAAGTAAAGATAAAGTATTTATTATTGAGTTTAAAGCCAATCAGAGTGCCGAAAAAGCAGTAGCTCAGATCAGAGAAAAAGCTTATGCAGATAAATATAAACTTCAGAATAAGCAAATTATTTTGATCGGAATCAATTTTTCAACAGAAAAGAAAAACATCAGTGAGCATTTGATTGAAAAGGTTAATTAGCGTGCACCCACCGTTTAGAGAAGCATTTTCTGAAAAAATCAACCAACAAAAATAGATATAAGAAGATAAACTGTTTAAAAAAGAGTATAGACGAGATAATAAGATATATTAACTCAATATCAGAATTAACTTTAAACACCCATTTCCCGATATTATATCAGAGGAGGTGGGTGTTAAATTGCGTATAAATACTAATTTAGCTGCACTTAATTCATATAACAACTTAAATCAAAATCATAAACTGCTGCTTAGATCATTTGCACGGCTCTCATCAGGCAGAAGAATCAACAGTTCAGCTGATGATGCAGCCGGACTTGCGATCAGCGAAAAAATGAAAGCACAGATTAAGGGTCTTTCTCAGGCTCAGCGCAATGCACAGGATGCTGTTTCTCTGGTTCAGACAGCAGAAGGCGGCCTCAAAGAAAGCCATTCGATACTGCAGCGGCTGCGGGAGCTTGCTGTACAGGCTGCAAATGATACTTTGAGCAGTTCTGATCGAGAGAATATTCAGCTGGAAATTGATCAGCTGGCAGAAGAGCTGACTTCAATTGGAGACCGGACTCAGTTTAACACCAAAAACCTGCTGGACGGTAGTTTTGATGGAGTTTTTCAGATTGGAGCCAATCAGGGGCAGACAGTCAGTTTAAAGATTGCTGACATGAGGGCAGAACCGCTTGGGGTTATGGACAGCAGTGGGGAAACAGTTAAGGTCAGCGACCATGAGTCGGCAGCAGCTGCAGTAACTCTTTTTGATGATGCTATTGCCGGTGTTTCTTCTGAGCGCTCAAAACTGGGAGCAGTACAGAACCGACTCGGCCATACAATTAACAATCTGGAGACAACCGAACTCAATTTAACAGCTGCCAAATCCAGGATTGCAGATGTCGACATGGCCAGAGAAATGATGGGGCTGATGCGGCAGCAAATTTTAGTCCAGGCTGGAATTGCAGTTTTAGCTCAGTCCAATCAGCTGCCCCAGGGTATCTTACAGCTTTTAGGATAAAAAGTTGTGAATCGAGAACGGATAATCCTATAATAAAGCATTAAGCTAATATTCAGCTTAAAACCGTCATTATGACGCATAGTGTAAAATAAGTTTTGGAGATTCATTTTGAAATTATCTTTCATATCGAAAGACATTATCCCTTTTGCTAAAGAAATAGTTCCTGCTTTACGCAAAGGCAAAGTCAATGGGTTATAAAGAACAATAAAGCCTATTGTATTCTAAAATGTTTAGAGGGAGTCTTAATTTATTTTTAAAAGATACTTGACATAATATAAGAATTTAATTAGTGGATTTTTAGCCTCATATTTGTTAAAATAAATATATAATCCAATAATTTAAACAAATGGAGGACACAAAATATGGTTAGAAATTGCTATATCTGCGGTGATTTAACTAAAAATCAATCCGGACTCTGTAATGAATGTGAAGAGGAAAATCAGTATAAACTCCGCCAGATTAAAGATTTTCTCTGGGACCATCCAAATTCTACAGTCAAAAAAATTCACCAGGAGACCGGTGTTGATGAAAAGTTAATCCGCAAATACATTAGAGAAGACAAATTTATTATTAGCAACAGAATAGAATATGATCAGGATTAAGCAGCCACCTTACAGCAGGTGGTTTTTCTGTTTTAATAAAGATAATTCGACATAGATCGACTAACAAAAGGTTTTAGTACATATTTTAAACTTAATTGTATAAACATGTAAAAGTGCTTTAATTTAAGTTCAGGTGATTTTATTCACCCTCAGTAGAGCTGAGAACATTTAATAAAGAAGAGATTTTAAACGATAATCTTAATAAGCGATATAATTGGCAGAAAAGAGGTGGAAATAATCAGAAGCGCTTTATTTAAACTACTAATCATTCTAATTTTAATCACAGTAATCTCACCAGTAATTCAGGCTGAAGAAATAACAGTTAGCGCTGAAGCAGAAATTACAGCTGGCGCAGAATTAGCCCGCAGAGAAGCGCTGCAG
>JBKHDA010000094.1:0-5895 GCA_046541575.1 Halanaerobium sp.
AAAAATGAACAAAATCTATCTCGATAATGCAGCTACCAGCAGAGATAAAGCTGAAGTAGTAAAAAAATCAATCCTAGACTATTATGAAAATATTAGCTGTAGTCCTGGACGTGGAGGCTACGAAGATTCATTAAAAGCCGGCCGCTTAATCATTGAAGCACGAAACACAATTGCTGACTTTTTTAATGTTGACAGTTCCAAACAAATAATTTTCACCCATAATGTAACTTATGCTTTAAATATGGGGATTAAAGGAATCTTAAAAAAAGGTGATCATGTCATAACCTCAACCATGGAGCATAATTCTGTTTTAAGACCTTTAAATAGTCTTAAAAATAATGGGTTGATTGATGTTGATTACATAAAATGTGATGAGAAGGGAAGGTTGAATCCAGAAGATGTGGAAGCAGCTATTAATGAAAAGACTAAATTAATTATTTTAACCTATGCTTCAAATGTAAGTGGTACAATTATGCCGGTACAGGAAATTGGAGAAATTGCAGCTGAAAATAATATTTATTATATGCTGGATACTGCTCAGGCTGCAGGTGTTTATGAGATTGATTTCAAAAAACTTAAAGTAGATTTTTTGGCTTTTACAGGTCATAAAGCACTGATGGGACCGACCGGAACCGGTGGCTTTGCGGTGGGTAAAAAAATGGCAGCAGAAATGGATCCTTTAATTGAAGGAGGCACCGGCAGCAGCTCTGACCAGGAAAAGCAGCCTGATTTTCTGCCGGATAAATTTGAAAGTGGAACAATGAACACCATGGGAATTAGCGGTTTAAAAGCAGGAGTGGAATTTATACAAAAAATAGGTATTGAAAAAATAAGAGAACATGAAAAGCAGCTGGGACAAGTATTTTTAGAAGGCCTAAAGAAAATACCCGGGGTAAAAATAATTGGCCCTGCCAATCTTAAAGAACAGGTGCCAACATTTTCTATCACTGCCGGTGACAGAGATTTAGGTCAGTTAAGTTATGAATTAGATGAAAAATATAATATTATGACAAGATCAGGACTGCACTGTGCACCATATGCTCATAAAACACTGGGTACTTTCCCAGCGGGAACTCTGCGCTTCAGTATCGGCTATTTTAATACACTGGAAGAAATAGAATTTTCTTTAGATGCTCTAAATAAAATTTTTTTATAAAATATCTTTAGTAGATTGAATGGCAGTTTCAATAAAATTATTAATTAAATAGTCATCATGACGAATTTTATTATAAGCCACATAAAATTTTCTTTCATATTCTATATCAGCCACTTTTATTTCAACAGCTTTTCTACAAGTAGCAGCTTTTTTAGCTGCTATTTTTGAAATGAAAGAAATCCCAAGTCCTGATTCAACAGCCGAAATAATAGCTTCTGTACTTCCCAGCTCACTTAAAACATTAAAATCATCAAGTTTTAACCCGGCTTCTTTAAAAGCAGAAATAGTAGCTTTTCTAGTTCCTGAACCTTCTTCTCTGATTAATAAATTTTGGTTCTGAAGCTCTGCTAAAAACACTTTTTCTTTTCCAGCTAATGGATGATTTAAAGGTGCTATTAAACTTAAATTATCACTGCAGAGCTCTATTGATTTAAATTTAATATTTTTAGGTTTATAACCAACTACTATCAAATCCACTTCGTTATTTTCCAATAAATTAATCATGGCCCTGCTGTCACCAACTGAAACTTCTGTTTTTAAGGCATCAATATGATTATTTAAATTTGAAATTATTTCTGGCAATAAATACACAGAAGGAATAGTACTTGAAGCTATCTTCAGCTTTTTGATCTGCATATTTTTTTTGCTTTCAACTCTCTGTTTTAAATACCCCCACCTTTTTACAATCTTTTTTCCTTCCTGATAAACTACTCTGCCTGCAGGACTGAGATTAATCTGCCCCTGTTCTTTATGTAAAAGTTCTGTGCCAAAATATTTTTCAAGAGATTTAATCTGCATACTTACGGCTGGTTGACTAACCTCAAACTTTTTAGCTGTCAGGGAATAACTTTCTAAATCAACTAAGGTAATAAACATTTGTATTCTTTCAATTTTCATTTTATCATTCCTTTATTTTACATTTTACATTTAGTACCGGGTACACGAAATCGTTTTTGGTACCTGGTACCTATCAATTTCTAAATCTATTCTAAATTTAGCTGATAATTTTTCAAACTTCCTTTCCCTTTCTTTATCCAGGAATATAATATCAAAGCTGGCTTTTCAGCAGAAGATTTCAGTTCATGTATTTTACCGGTTTCATTTAAGATAAATGATCCTTCTACCAAAATTGCTTTATTATAAAAAGTTTTATTATTTAAAAATAGATAACTTTCTTCAATCTGAGAATGCTTATGTTTTGGATAATAGAAATCTGGCGCTAATAAAACAAAACCTATTATCATTTCTTCCGAATAAATTGGACCTTCAGGACCAATAACTTCAGTATAAGCATATTTTTCAACCATTTCTTGAGAAGGATTTTGATAACCATATCTCCAGAAAAGTTTCTCAGATAATTCTTTTAGAATTTTTACAATCCTTTTATAATCAGCAGTTCTGTTTTCAGGCTTGATTTGTGAAAGATAAGATACAACTGGTTTAGTCTCAGATTTAGTTTCAACAATTTCAAATTCTTCCTTTAATTTTTCAAATTCTTCTACTACAAACTTAAGATGTTTTAACATAGTTGAATTTTCCTGGAAATTAGATTTAACAAAAGATAGATTTTTTGAATATATTAAAGCTAATTCATTTAAAATGTTTTTTAACATCTATTTTCATCTCCTTTATTTTTAGTACCGGGTACGCGAAATCGTTTTTGGTACCTGGTACCTATCTATTTATTTTCTAAAAAATCAGGCTCAAAAACCAGCACCAATGCTGGAAGAATCAATAAAGCTCCGATTAAACAGGTGGCAATAGATACTGTTACTAAAAAGGCAAAAAATTTAACTGGTAAAAAGCCGGAAACAAAAAGTATTGAAAATCCAACTATAACAGAAAGGGCATTAAAGGTTATTCCCCGCCCTGAAGTTGTCAGGGTTTTTATGACTGCTTCTTTTTTAGACATATTTCTTCTTTCCTCCCGGTAGCGCCAGAGAAAATGAATTGTATAGTCAACTCCAACTCCAATCATAATCGAAGAAAGCATTGCTGTAATCATATCCAGTTTAATATTCAAAAAACCCATTAAGGAAAATAAAGACACCAGAGCAGCAATCAGAGGCACAGCGGCATAAACTCCGGCTGTAAAAGATTTAAATAAAAGCATTACTACAGCTGCCACCAGAATTATTGAGAAAAAAAGACTGATTATCTGGCCCCGAACGACAGCATTAACCAGTTCAGACAGCAGATCACCAAAACCACCTATCAGAGGAAAAATTCCCTCTTCATAATTTTGAGCTTCCTTTTGAATTTTATTGAGAACCTCTCTAATTTCCCCAGTACTGTTCGTTTTTATTCTGGCTGTTATCAGGGCATTTTCTTCTCTAAAATCAATCATCTTATCAAGGTCACCTGACATTGAAAACAGCAGTAAATACTGGGATAAGGCAAAATCATCAGCCGGGATCTTTTCAAATTCTGGCTGACCATTATTGAGCTCTCTATTCATAGTTCTAATAATTTTAGAAACTGCACTTACTTCGCCTACATTTTCAAACTCTTTAATTGCCAGCTCAAAATCACTAATCTGCTGCATCATATCCGCTTCCTTAATCTTACCTCTGGCAACTACAGAAATGGTATTTGCTCCACCAAAATGCTGGTTAACTATCTCAGTGGCACGCACAATATCAGAATCTTTTTCATAAAAGCTAATTGGATTGGTGTCAACTTGCAGCATAAAAATCCCGGCAGAAAGAGCCAGAACAATTAAAAAGCTGACAGTTAAAATAGTTTTGGCTTTTCTGCCAACCAGTCTGGCTGTTTTGTAAAGTATCGCGGCTATAATTCCCTTTTTATCCCCTACTTTATTATTTTCAGCTCCAGTCCGATAATCCTGCAGTGGAGTCTTAACTTTAAGCAGTGATAAAACTGCCGGTATAAATAAAAGACTGGCAAAAAGAGCAAAAGCGATTCCAGCTCCTGCCAGCACTCCCAGCTCTCTGGCCGGAACTATCAGATGAGTAGAAAGTGAAAGCAGGCCGACAACTGTTGTAATTCCAGCAGCAATTACAGGTGCACCAAGCATTAAAACAGAATCTTTACTGACCTGAATTGAATTTTCCTCTCCGACTGCCAGTTCCTGATAGGCGGCGAGAATATGGATCCCATAATCATTGGTAACAGCAATCAAAATCACCGGTAAAATAACTGTCAGCAGCTGAAACTTCCAGCCCAGAAGCGGCAGCAGAGATAAAGAAAAGATTATTGACATCAGAACAACTAGAAAAGGTAAAAACACACCCCGCAGCTGTTTAAAACAGAGAAAAAGAAAAATCAGCATAATTCCTAATCCCAGCGGCATTAAAAGTCTCATATCACGCTGCATAATTTCTGCATTTAAAGCTCTGATTATCGGCAGTCCGGTTTTTAGTACACTTTCTTCAGCTGCAAATTGAGCGTCTGCCTCTGCTAAAATATTTTCGATTTTTGCCATGACAGCTGCATCATCAAAGTCTTCAGCCAGAATCACAGCAATATTAACCGCCTTAAAGTTTCTGGCAAAAACCGAACCCATCACCAGTTCACTATTTTTGAGCTTTTTCCGCAAACTTTCTTTTTCCGCCTCATCTACAGGAATGGTACTGACAGCATTTTCTATCAGCAGTTCATCATCTCTACCCTCAATAATATTGACTGTAAAGGGACTGTTAACCTGGTCTACTTCTCTTAATTTAGCCAGTTCATCTGAAATAAATCTAAGTTTTTTAAGCAGCTCAGCCTCCAGCACATCTTCTGCCTCAACTGTCAGCATAATCATTTCCGTTCCCCCAAAGATATTTTCAATCTCCTCTATCCGAGTTCGAGAAGGCATATCTTCCGGGATCTGACTTTTTATTGCCGTATCCAGTTCTACTGCCTGTAGATTATAAAGAGAAAAAAGTGTGATTAAAATAAAGATTAAAATTACCTGTAGTGGATGCTCTACAGCCAGAGATGAAATTCTCTCTATTATTTTTTGCAGCATTCAGATCAGCTCCTGTGCTAAAAGTATTTACTTAAAGAAAAATAAATAAGTTCCTGATTCAACTGGTTTAAACTGCTTTCTCTTTTCTGATTGATTTTAATAACTGCTCCGACCTCTAAATCAAGATCCTCTTTTAATGAAAATTGGAGTTTGGGGCGGATTAGAGACATACCATTTTTAAGATCGGAAATTAGATTGAGTTCCCAGTTATGAAAATATTGAAAAGGTCTTTCGGCCCGCACAATCAAGAGCTGATTTGCTTCAACCTGGGCAGGCGGTAATTCCTGATAATAATACTGTCCCAGTAGATAAAGGTTGTTCTCAAATTTATAATCCAGACCAATGATAAGTTCATTTGTGTTGTCCAGTCTGGAATCCCGGTAATCACTGTAGACAAATTCAGAAAAGAGACCTATATTTTTACTACTGAAGTCTCCCTTAAAATCAAATCCAAATTTATTTACTTCCGGATAAAAAGCTCCCCTCAATGGAACTGACTGCAGACTGTTACCGCTGAAAATAGATGCAGCAAGATCATAACCCCGCCAGCGCCTGCGAATCAGCTGAGCTGCAGCCTGAAGTTCAGTAATTTCTGCATGCTGAGTTAAAACTCCTGTCAGCTGCCAGTTAAAATTCGGATAATAATCTGCTTTGATCCCATCTACTGCTTTTCTGTTTTGAAAAGGATCCAGTACTGACCGATCAACGGGATTAAAATAATTAAGGGGATTAATGTTATAGGAACTCCCCCAGCTGAAATTCT
>JBKHDA010000095.1:0-5788 GCA_046541575.1 Halanaerobium sp.
GATACTTAAAAATTATATACTACCAATGCTTAAAAAGGGTTTTATATCTAACTAACACAAGTGCAAAAGCCAGTAAAATTAGATGACAGAGGACTGGTGGGATTTATGAGCGATTTGGAAGATTTGCGATGGAAATATATTGGAGATTATTTAGTAGAATTTCTTGTTGATTTTTATTATACTAAAAAAATAAATGCCCTTAATTTCGCTGCTAATTATTTCAAAACAACTGATGCTCTTTTTTAAAATTTAATATATTTTAAATAAGTTTAAATAAGAACCTGAATCACTTAAATGTGGTCAGGTTCTTATTTTTTTGATAAAATTATTTTCACAAAACATTTATGTAGATTAGTTTTCTAAGTTATTTTCTTATGTTATAATTAATGTATTGATTCATAATTATATTTAATTAGACTAAATTAATTTTTAAGGTTTTGGAATATTAATTATGACTTAATTATTATATGTCAGTATCAAAAGAACTGCCACTTATTGACTGTGCAATAATGAAAGATTTTTTGACAATACGTATAATTAACGAGGGGTAAAAAAATGAAAAAATTATTGAGTTTAATATTATTTTTTATAATAATCACTTTAACCTTGAGTGTTAATGCCCAAAATATCACAGAATTAGAAATATCTGAATTAGAAAGAAGCAGTAAGGAATTAATTCTAAAGCAGCTCCCATATAAAAATGGAGATACTTACAGTGAGGAGCAATTAAAATTATCAAGGAGAATACTATTAAATAGCGATTTATTGAACCCCTTAACACTTAGAGTTAGCAGCAATAAAATTGAAAATAATAATTATCAAATATTAATTGATGCTGAAGAAAGTGGTATATTTATGATTCATCCCTGGGAGTTTGGAATTAGAAAGGCTACCGGCATATTAGGAGAAAAATTTGAACAAAAAATTAGAAACCCACATGGTAATGGTTTAAGCTATTTATTTGCTGTAGACTGGAGTAATGATTCTTACGCACAGTATGGTCTTGAATATGTTGGTACAGAAGGACGAATATATTCTTTTAATTATAGAAATTTTGATAGTGATTTAGAATTCAATCAGCAAGAATTTGAGTCTGATGGAGCTTTTTATCAATTGAATTTAGAAAGTCTACCCTCAGCAGAGATTAAAAATATCTACAGTATTAGATTTCAGGAAAATGACTATCAAATCAATAATGTAAACCAAAAACAGGAATACCTGATTCCTGCTTATACCTTTAATTATGGTAATGATTTTGAATTTGAACTTGAACTGAGCCGAGCATTTTCTTTAAATGATAACTTTAATGATTTTAACAGCCTTAAATTTAATTTTAATAAAGAATATAGAGTTAATGAAGATACTAAAATTATTGCAGATTTGAAGGGTGGACTGAGCTCAGATGATACACCATTTAATTATCAATTTAGAGCCGGTTCATTCAGTAAAAATGATGGTGGAATTCCAATTAGAGGTCAGGATTATGAATTTGCAGGTACAAAATATTTTAAAAACACACTGGAATTTCAAAAAAAGCTCTGGAGGAGAGATTTATGGGGAGTAGTCTTTATTGATAGTGCTAAAATTGCAGAGGCTGATCAGGAATTAGGAGCTCTTGACTGGGAAAATGATGCTGGTTTAGGATTAATATATTATACATTTTTAGGACCAATTAGAGCAGATATTGCCTTTGATAATTTAGATAGTTCACCGAGGTTCAATATAGGATTTGGCAGCTCATTTTAAATTTTTCAATAATTATATTTAAATTGTGATATGTTTCAATATCAATAAGTATATTATTCAAGGGAGGAAAAAAATGGCGGTCATTAAAAAAACACCCAGCGATAAATTACATCAGCGCCTGAATCAAAATCGTATAAAATTATGGTTTTTAATGGGAGGTAAACGCTGGCTTGTAACTGGTGTGCTGATAATAATCGTATTTATAACATTGCTTACTTTAGGGTATCTTTATCCAGCAGTAGAAAGTTCAATTAGAAGTAGTGATTCTGTTGATACACTTTTCCAGGCGCTTCTTACAGCCATTATTAGTGGTGTAACTATTGTAGTTTCACTTAATCAATTAGTACTATCTCAAGAACTTGGAGCAATTAAAGATCAGCGTGAACGGATGGAAGGCGCAATGCAATTTCGTTCGGATGTGGCGGATGTGATTCAGGCCCAGATAAGTCCTTCAAGACCGACACAGTTTATTCGTGCACTTGTACAGGTAGCAGCCGCGCGGGCAAAGGATCTGCAGGATACAGTAAGTGATTCAGCTAATGAAGACTTTATACAAGAAGTCAATAACTTTAGCAGCAGCTTGATTGGAAATGCTGAGCAGGTTGCTGAAGGACTCGACAATGCTCGCTTTGGAGAGTTTGATGTTATCTCTTCCGCACTTAACTTCAATTATTCCTGGAAAATATTCACAGCACGACGAATAAAAAAGAAGTATAATAATTTACTAACTGAAGGGGGAAAAGAAGACTTAGAAAAATTGATAGATGTATTAAATCTCTTCGGTCCAACCCGTGAATACTTTAAAACTCTTTTTTTCCAAAGTGATATTATCGATCTTTCTCGAAGAATACTCTTAGCTGCGATACCAGCCTTACTGGTCTCCTGCTATATGATTATTTTCTTCAATTCTAAGGTTTATAGTCTAATTATTTTTAATATCGAAACTCTTGTATTTATTATAGCATTGACAACAACTATCTCATTAATACCTTTTTTAATATTAATTTCTTATGTTGTTAGAATAGCAACAATAACTAAACATACTCTCTCAATTGGACCTTTTATACTTAGAGAAACAGATGAAGTTGAAGAAGTTGAATGGAACCAATAAATATTATTATAGGGGGATATTATGAGGAATAATGTATTTATAAAGCTAATCACAGCTGGTTTAATTCTAATTTTCACACTCCTGTTTCCTATTACTGCAGCAGCCGGGAAACAGGAGGTTCACTCAAAACCGGAAAAACACTTGGAAGAATACTGTTTAAATGAGCAGGGAATTATTAAAGCGGAAATTGCCGAAAAAATAATTAAAGAAAAAGCAGAAAAAGTAATTAGGACCATAGCTTCCAGGGATTTCAATAAGCTTGCTGATTATGTGCATCCAGAAGAAGGTCTGAGGTTTACTCCCTATACCTATGTTAGGACAGAAAAGGATATTGTTTTCACAAAAGAGCAGGTAAGTAACTTTTTTGAAAATGATAAAAAATATCTCTGGGGCCATTATGACGGCAGTGGTAAAGAAATAAGATTAACTCCGAGAGAATATTATCACCGATTTATATATACTAATGATTTTATAAATGCAGAAAAAATAGGATACAATGAAGTACTGAGCAGTGGTAATATGTCTGAAAATCAGTTTGAAGTCTATGAAGATCCAATTATTGTTGAATATTATTTTCCGGGTTTTAAAGCAAAATTTGGTGGAATGGATTGGAAAAGTTTGCGTCTGGTTTTTGAAGAATACCAGAACAAGTGGAAGCTAACCGGAATCATTCACAATCAGTGGACTATATAATTTAATATTTTTGGAGGTGCTTTAATAATGTCAGGTTCAGTATTAGGTGATTTGTTTAAAATTTCAACCTGGGGCGAATCTCATGGTAAAGCTCTGGGGGTGGTAATTGATGGATGTCCGGCCGGTCTTGAAATTTCTAAAGAGGATATTCAAAAGGATTTAGATAGAAGAAAACCGGGCCAGTCCCCATTTTCAACTCCCAGAAAAGAAGGAGACAAAGTTGAGATTCTTTCCGGAATATTTGAGGGAAAAACAACAGGAACACCTATTTCTATGATTATTTTCAATAAAAATCAAAAATCTAAGGATTACTCTGCTCTAAAAGATGTCTATCGACCTGCTCAATCTGATTACAGTTATGACTTAAAATACGGCTTTAGAGATCACAGAGGCAGTGGACGTGCTTCCGGCAGAGAAACAGCTGCCCGAGTTGCTGCAGGTGCCGTAGCTAAGAAAATTTTAGCTGTTTTAAAGGTTAAAATAACAGCTTACACATCTTCAATTGGCCCGATTAAAATTAACCATGAAAATTTTGATGAAGATTATATTATGGATAACTTTCTCTATATGCCTGATCCAGAGGCTTTAAAGGAAGCTGAAAATTATTTGAGAAAGCTGATTGAAGAAAATAATTCATCAGGTGGAACAATAGAGTGTTTTGTTAAAAATATACCCAGCGGCCTCGGGGATCCAGTATTTGATAAATGTGACGCCCTGTTAGCAAGAGCAGTTATGTCTATCGGAGCAGTTAAAGGAGTAGAAATTGGCAGCGGCTTTGAAGCTGCAGAAATGACTGGTTATGAACATAATGATTTTTATAGATATAAGGAAGGAGATATAAATAAAGTAACAAATAATGCCGGTGGGACTTTGGGTGGGATAACTGACGGCAGTCAGATTTTATTAAAGGCTGCAGTTAAACCGACTCCCTCCATAGAAAAAACACAGAAGGCAGTAACAAAATCAGGAGAAAATATTGATTTAAATATTCACGGCAGACATGATCCAGTGATAGTGCCCAGAGCTGTTGTTGTGGTAGAGGCTATGGCTGCTTTAACTTTAGTCGATCTCCTGCTTAAAAATATGAGTTCTAGAATGGAGTATGTTAAAAACATTTATAAATAACTTATTATCTATAATGGACTTATTTACTAAAATGCCAGCTGCAAACTTGAGGAGTGAATTAAAAGCCGGTAACATACTTTTTGGGAGAGAAATATATGTATATCCCCCAAATATACTGGTCTGGCATGAAATTGTAAACAAAGAAGTTAACGGAGAAAAGTTAGATAGATTTCAGCTCACCTGGACCAGCTTAATTAAATTAAAAAATTGAAAATAATTATATCATCTTAAAACTGTCTCTAATCGAGACAGTTTTTTTATTTGAGATTGACAAAAATTTTGCAGGAATTATATATTTTAGGTCTAAATATACTATATATTTAGACTAATCTCAGGCTTATTAACTACTTTTTATTTAAATTAGTTAAATTTTAAAATAATTATACATTTTTCTGAAATTTGAGATATAATTTACTTGGAGTGATTAGATGCTAAAATTAAGAAATAAAAGTTTTAAAATTATTACTGAAAATTTAAAAGAAAAAGCAAGACCAATAGACCGAGAGCGTTATAACTATCATTTTAACAATGCTCAGCCAGAAAAACTAATAGAGGAAATAAAAAAATATCAAAATAAAGATGGTGGTTTTGGTAATGTTCTGGAACCGGATTTTAGGCTGCCTTTATCAATACCAATGACAACTTCAATTGCTTTAAGATACTTAAAAAATCTTGCTAATACTAAGTCAGCTCAAGCTCTAATAAAAAAAGCGATTTCTTACCTTGAAAATAGTTTCAATCAAACTTGAGGAGAAAGTTTTTATCAGACAGATCTAAAAAAGCCTATCAGGAATGGCAGGGTAACTGGACTCTAAAGATCTTAATTACCCTTGATAACTACGATAGAATAGGAAAATAATTCTCACTAAAATTTCTTAAGAAAGAAATTATCATGAAATATCAGGAAACAATTTATGCTGGCGATAATAAGTATGAATGGTTAATATCTATTGAATAAAAAGATGATAAAAAGGATGGAAAAGATGAATAGTATATTACAACAGAAATCATTAAATTATCTCAATTATTTTTGTAAGGAAGTTAAGGACCGCTCTGTCGGCAGCCCCGGGGCCATTGATAATGCTACAGGTGTTACTATACTACTGATTCTGG
>JBKHDA010000096.1:0-5695 GCA_046541575.1 Halanaerobium sp.
TAGCATAGGTACCGGGTACCTGGATATTATTTCCATTTACTCGGACCGTATTAAGCTAATTTAATAATAAAAGTACAGCAGCAATTAGGAAGAAGGCCCATCATTTTGGACAGGTGATGGGCCTTTTTGCATTCCTATCTAAGGTGCATGTACATAAATAATAAAAAGGAATCTGAGTTTTTATGAGGAAGTATATTTATAATAGTTGATTTTTTAAAATAAATCCTGATCTTTGCTTTTAGCAATTTAATTTAAGACAGCAGAAAGGAGCCGCTAATGAATGAAAAGAAATATTTAGAACTTTTATCAGAACAGTTTCCTAACATTCCAACGGTCAGTACCGAAATCATTAATTTAAAAGCAATTTTGAATTTACCAAAAAGCACAGAGCATTTTTTAACTGATTTACATGCTGAACATGAAGCCTTCCAGTATATGCTTAAAACTGCCTCTGGAGTAATTGAATATAAAATAAACGAAGTATTCAATTCCGGAATTACTGAAGAAGAAAAAAGAGAGCTGGCAAGTTTGGTTTTTTATCCAGAAGAAAAGCTGGAGAAAATTAAAGAAGAACAGGGGGGGATTTCAAGGCAGGAATATATAAAGTTTTTAAATCAGATTATTAAATTATCTAAAGATGTATCATCAATCTATACTCGTTCTAAGGTAAGAAAAGCTCTGCCTAAAGAATTTGCCTATATTATAGAAGAACTGCTTCATTTAAAAGAGGATGACAAAAATAAAAGAGACTATCATAATCAGATAATGTCTACAATAATTGACATTGGTCAGGCAGAAAATTTCATAATCTCTTTATCAGAGTTAATTCAGAGATTCGCAGTTGATAAACTGCATATAGTGGGTGATATATTTGACAGAGGTCCCAATCCTCATAAGATAATGGATGTCTTAAAAAATCATCATAATGTAGATCTGCAGTGGGGCAATCATGATATTCTGTGGATGGGAGCCGGTCTCGGTCAGCGGGCTCTGATCGCTACAGCAGTTAGAGTCAGCCTGAGATATGGTAATTTAGAATTATTAGAAGAAGGTTATGGCATAAATATGAGGCCTTTAGCCAGACTGGCCAGAAATTATTATGAGGATTTTAAAGGTGATATTTTCTGTCCTAAATTAATAGAAAGAGATATTGATGATAAGGATAAGGAAATTAGTGCTCAGATGCAGAAAGCAATTGCTGTAATTCAGTTTAAACTTGAAGGTAATTTAATCAAAAAACATCCGGAATTTAAGATGAATGAAGCACTGTATATGGAAAAAATTGATTATGAGCAGGGTATTATTAAGTTAAATGGTAATCAATATAAATTAAGCGATAATCATTTTCCGACCATTGATCCCGAAAATCCTTATCAGTTAAATCAGCAGGAACAGAAAGTAATTGATCAGCTGAGTTATTCATTTAAGAATAATGATAGATTACAGGAAGATATAAGATTTATTTTTAATAACGGGAATATGTACAAAGAATATAATGGGAATCTTCTTTTTCACGGCTGTGTACCGATGGATGAATCAGGAGAGTTTTCTAAAATTGATGTAGGTGGAAAAGAGGTCAGGGGAAGAGAACTGCTCGACTTTTTTCAGGATATTGTCAGACAGAGTTATTCGGTTAATAAGGAAAAGGAAGACCAGCGGGACTGGTTATGGTATCTCTGGCGGGGAGAATATTCTCCACTTTTTGGAAAGGATCGAATGACAACCTTTCTGCGCTACTTTACAGATGAAGAAGATGAATCACTTTATAAGGAAAATAAAAATCCATATTATTCTCTGAGGGAACAGGAAGAGGTCTGTAATAAAATATTAAGAGAGTTTGATATGAAGCCAGAAGATGGACTGATTATCAATGGACATACTCCGGTTGAAGAAAAAAGAGGAGAAAGTCCGATCAAAGGTAATGGCAAGTTAGTAGTTATTGATGGTGGAATATCAGCTGCCTATCATGAGAAAACTGGAATAGCAGGTTATACACTGACCTTCAGTGATTCAGAGATGAAGCTTATTTCTCATAAACCATTTGTCTCCAAGGAAAAAGCGCTTGAAAAGGGAATCAAAGATACTCTGGAGACAAAACTTGTAGCTGAATTTGATCCTCCTAAAAAGATTTCTGATACTGATATTGGAAAGAAATTAAAAGAAGATATTAAATATCTAGAAAAATTATTAGATGCTTATAAAAAAGGTATTATTAAAGAAAAATACAGTAAAAAAAATAATTAATAAAAAAATAAATGCTAAAACAATATATTTTAAAAGAATCAGTAATTATTATTTAAAAGCCTCTCTTTTGTCCATCCCAGGGAGGCTTTTTGTCCTGTTTGAATTCATCCACTCCCGGGCCACCAAGATTGTTTAAGCGCCAGATACCATAGGTATAACTGATAACCAGCACCACTGTTATGGCTGGCCAGCCCAGAATAATATTTACCCAGGCTAAGTTTAAGACAGCATCACTGAAAAATAAGTTAATTTGTATTGTAAGCCGCAGAGCAAAATATACCGCCCAAAAAATTGTAACCTCTCTATAAGCAGGTTTAACATCATCCCGCCAGAACCATTCTAAAGGCCAGCCCCGGCTTAAATGACTGGCCCAGGCAGCGAGAGGTTTACCAGTCAACAGAGTAATAACTGCAGTCAGCAGAAAAAGTGATGATGATGTCAGTGCAGGAATAAAATAACTGCTGGCATTATTGCTCAAATAGGCAAGAGAAGAAGCAAAAATTACTCCCACCAGTCCTCCGAGAGAGTATTTCCAGTTTTCTTTTTTTATAATTCTTCTGCTGAAATTAAATAAGGCTGTAAATACTGCCAGAATAACAGCCGGGATCAGCCCAAAAATTGAATTAATAACAGCATAAACCAGAGGCGGCAGAATAGCATCAAAGGTTTTATTTAAAAAAATAGAGCGCAGCTCTTCTAAAATTTCTTCTTTGTTTACTCCCATTTTTATAACTCCTTATAATAAGATTAAGTTAAAATATTTATTTATAAGACTATTATACAAAAATATCATAATTTAGGCAAAAGTTAAAGGAATTAAATTGTGAATCTTGAATTATATAAAATAATGAGATTTTTTTGACTGGAGGAGGTAGTAATGAAAACCAGCACAGGTAATTCTCAAAGCAGAAAAGTTATTATTTTTAATTATATTTTTTTAATTATAAGTGGATTAATTTTACTTGCAAAAATAATTTTTGGAGAAGTTGGTGACCAAACAGAGTATCTATTTAGTTTTTCATATTTTTTGATTTTTTTTATAATGTTTGATAATTTTCTCAAAGACTCAGATAATATAAAAGAAATTTTGATCTGGCTGGTTCAGGTACTACTATTTGTAATATTTCTTTATTTTGAGTTTTATTTAATAATCAAAGCTTTTATACTTTTCCAGGTTTTATATGGTGTCATTGCCAGTGGTAAGCAGATTAAAATTTTCAAAAAACAGAATGAAAAAATTAAGTATTTAAGTTTTCATGATGAAATGACCGGTTTATATAATAGAAGATATTTTGAAAATAAATTAAGAGAATTAAATAATCCCACTCTTTATAATCCATCTGTAATTATTGCTGATATTAATAATCTTAAAATAATTAATGATAACCAGGGTCATAAAAGAGGAGATCAATATATAATAAAAACTGCAGATTTATTAAAATCTGTGACAAGAGAAAAAGATATTATTTTCAGAATAGGTGGAGACGAATTTGCAATTATTCTACCGGACACGAATAAAGAAGAATGCAAACAAATTATAGATAGAATAAAAACTAAGGTAAAAAATTATCCAGAAAAACATTTCAGTATTGCTTTTGGATATGTGTATAACAGTCAAAAATATAATAGTCTGGAAGGGATGATCAATGCAGCTGATCGAAAAATGTATCATAATAAGAAAAAGATAAAACAAAAATATAATCTAAATTTAAAAAGAGGAGAAAGCTGGGACTAGTTACCTGCTGTTAAGGAAGTGATTAAAATTAAAACCATCAAATTAAGATTTTACTCATATTTAAACAATTTTATCAAAGCAGATGCTGCCAGTAATCTGGAACTTATCGATGATCGCTATTATCTTCACCATTATCGCGGCAGGCAGACTATTAAAGATATAATTGAAAGTTTAGGAATTCCTCATCCTGAGGTCTCCTTGATTTTAAGGAACTCTCAACCTGTAGATTTTTCTGAACTGGTTCAGCCGGGTGATTTCTTTTCTATTTACCCTTATTTATACAGCTGCAGTCTACCTGCAGAAATTAAATTGATGCCCAAATATCCACTGGAAAAACCCAAATTTATTCTCGATGTTCACCTGGGTAGGCTGGCCCGCTATTTGCGGCGATTTGGTTTTGATACAGCTTATAAAAATGATTATCAGGATCGAGAAATAGTTAATCAAGCACTAAAAGAAAAAAGAATAATTTTAAGCAGAGATCGTGGGCTTTTGATGCGGAAAAGAGTTAAATGGGCTCAATTTATCTGGGATGACGATCCAAAAAAACAGCTGCAGGAAGTTTTTAAGCGTTTTGCTTTAGCTCAATACTATCAGGGAGAAAGCCGCTGTGTCAACTGCAACAGCAAATTAGTTGAGATTGATAAAGAAATGATTATAGAAAGACTGGAACCCAAAACTAAAAAATATTTTGAGGACTTTAAATACTGCCCAAAATGTGACAAAATTTACTGGCGGGGTTCCCATTTTAAAAAAACAGAGAAACTGCTGGCTGAGCTGGATGAAAAGCGGTAAATCTGACTGCCTCCGTAAAATTAAAAAATGTGCAGATCTATGTTATAATTAGTTTAAAAGTAGAGAGCAGGAGGTGGCTTTAATGGCTGATTATGTTATCGGAGATATTCATGGAGAAATTGAGCAATTAAAGACAATCATTGAAAAAATTAGCTATGATCCGGCTGCAGATAAACTGATATTTTTAGGTGATTATGTAGATCGGGGTGCTGATTCCTATCAGGTTTATAAATACATCAGGGAACTTGATGATGGAAAGAATATTTTCTTAAGAGGAAATCACGAAGAGATGATGATCGATGCTGTCTTGAATGAAAATAAAGCTGAACTATGGTATCACAACGGCGGCCTCAAAACAGAAAGAAGTTTTCCAAATAACAAGGAATTAGAAAAAGCAGCTCATTTTTTTGAATCACTTCCCTATTACCACGCCAATCAGGAGTATATATTTGTTCATGGTGGTATTCAGCCTGATAAAAGTTTGGAGCAGCAGACTGAGCACGATCTGGTTTGGATCAGGCAGGCTTTTCTAGCTGCTAAAGGTGAAGATTTTAAAGAAAATAGGACAGTAGTTGCCGGGCATACCCCGGTTGCAGAGGTCAGATTTGAAGATAATAAAATTTTAATGGACACGGGTGCAGGTAAGGGTGGTATTTTAAGTGCACTGGATTTAAACACCAAAAAAGTCTATAAAAGCAGAGATAATAATCCAATTGCCTCTATTTTGTTTTAATGAACTGAGACCTTTAGAGTCATAATTTTTAAAAATATATTTGACAAATCAAATATTGATTTAATTTGGATATAATTTAATTTTTAAGTTAAAAAGCGCTGCTTCCAGTACGGGAAACAGCGCTAATTTTTTATTTATTCACTTCTAAAAGTAAAGCTGCCGTTAAAGGCATAAATCACTGCAATTAT
>JBKHDA010000097.1:0-5521 GCA_046541575.1 Halanaerobium sp.
ATTTTATTTGCAGAGAAAAAACTCCTGCTAATATTTTTAGCAGGAGCAGTTAGTTTAAATTTTAAAATAATTAATCAACAGATAACTAATTAATGAAGTTGCAGCACACAAAAAACTTCCCCAGATAATATCGATTACCGTTATCATCAGCGGCCAGTCTTTAATTGTGGCCAAATTGGTCATATCATAGGTAGAATAGGTTATAAAACCAAAAAAAGCTCCTGCAAATAAAGCATACTGCCAGCTTGATAATTCTACAGCTCTATTAATTACAAAAAAGAGCATTCCTGCTACAAAAAATAAATAAAAAACTGCTGCAGCTCCGGCATTAAAATTATCTTTGAGTAAAAATCCAAGCTGGTCTCTGTATAAATTTTTAGCAACTGAGCCCAGCCAGACTATATCAATAGCAAAAAAAACTATAATTGTAATTAAATAAGATTTAAGATAATACATTTATATCACCTACTTCTGCCCTAATTTATTGATTTTCTTTCATTTCAATATTTTCTAACTGTCTCACTCTTAAACCGGTCATTACATCTGAGCGAGTAATAATTCCTTTGAGCTCATTATTTTCCATAACCAGCAGCCGACCTATATCTTTCTGAAAAAGAAGCTTAAAGGCCTCAAAGAGCTCATCATTTTCATTTACACTGTGAATCTCCTCATTCATTATTGCCTGTACAGGGGTATTGCTGTACTCGTCCTGTGGTATTTTCTTAGCATCTTCCATTGTTACTATACCTACAACCTGATCATTTCTGAGCACAGGAAAACCTGAGTGTTTATCCTTAAACATCTTTTCTATCAGACGATGTACACTCATATTAACAGGGACTGTTTTAACATCTCTGGTCATCAGATCTTTAACTTTTAAATTTGAGAGAGCCGATTTAATATTACTGAATTGATGTTCCTGGGAAGCACCTATATAAATAAAGAAAGCAATAAAAACTAATAAAAAGTTCCCGCTCATAAAACCTAATATCCCAAAAGCCCAGGCAAAACCCTTACCAACCTTTGATGCAATTTCAGTTGCCCTTCTAAAAGATGTTCTCTGAGCAATCAAAGCTCTCAGGATGCGGCCGCCGTCAGATGGAAAAGCAGGCAGCAGATTAAAGATAGCTAAAAATATATTAAGCTGACCTGTATATACTATTATTAAACGCAGATCCTCCAGGATAAAATTTGGGGCAAAAGTTCCGATAAAAATGAAGAATAAACCCAGGCCCAGACTTGTCAGGGGACCGCTGGCAGCAATTTTTACTTCATCTTTTGGATCCTTAGATATTTCTTCAATATTAGCCAGACCGCCAAATAACATTAAAGTAATATCTGTTGTTTCTACATCCTTTGTTCTGGCAACAAGAGAATGTGCCAGCTCATGTATTAAAATACTGATAAAAAGCATAATTGACATAATAAAGCCCAGCAAATAGGGGTTTAAAATCAGCGCTCTTCTTGCAATATCCGTATTTTCTGTTAAATATATTATATTACTGCCAAAAGCCCAGGCAAAAAATGGTAAAATTATCAGTAAACTAAAGTGTATTTTAACTGGTATTCCAAACAAATGGCCAATTGTAAAAGAACTTTTCATTTTTATCCCCCCAACTAAAAATTTTTAATCAATAAAGCCTTTTTATATCCCTGAGATAATTAAAATCAGCCTCAAGAACCTTTAAGACTCTCTGGGATATTCTTAAATTATTATCCTTAACAAATTCTCTAAAATCTATATCAGTTTCATCTGCCAGAAGTTGACTTAAATAACCTCTAATTTTTATCAAAGCAGAATTTTCAATTTCTCCAGCCTCTTTTATAATATTTAACCGTTTCAAAACATAATCCTGCATTATTTCTAAAGATTTTTCCTTATTATTATGGGGGTTTAGCGCCTCAGTAGAATAAATTCCTTCTGCTAATGTTTGAAAATCTTTTTCAGTTAAATGAGCGGCTGCAAATAAAGAATTACCATTTGTATTAATTTTATTAATTTCTTCCAGCTGTTCAATGACCTGATCCGGTGTTAATTTAAATACTGATACTCCAGCATATAATGGACTGTCAATTTTTCTTCGATCCTCCTGAATCCAGCTGCTCAGTTCGGAGAATAAATTTTCTGTATAAGTCATTGGTAAAACAAAATCCAGATAATCTTCCTCCAGCCATAAAGACCAGTTCTGTAGGGCTCTATAGCGTGCTTCCTGTCTGCCTGGAATTACATCAGCAGAAATCAGCAGATCTGAATCAATTTCTTTTAATTTTGAAGAAGTTTCCCTGACCATTTCAGTAATCAAATTTTCTCTATAACGATTCCAGAGAGAAAAATCAGAACTACCGCTGCTGATCTTAAAGGGGTCTTTTCCATATTCAGCCTTAAATTTCTCTACACTTTTTTGATCATAACCAAAACTGCCCCGATATTCTTCAGGAAAACGAATATAATCTAGATTTATTCCATCTAGCTCATAGTTTTTCACCAGATAAGCATATCTTTTCTGTAAAAATTCTTTAACATCTTCTCTGGCAGGAGAAAGCCAGGTAGAATTATGATAGCTTACAACCTCACCTTTTTTATTTTTATTGGCCCATTCGGGATTTTTCTCTAATATTCTACCGGGGCTACCGGATGTATTTTCATTAAAAACCCAGACCCAGGGATGAACTTCCATATTCCTTTTTTCTGCTTCTTCAAGCAGAATTTTTAAAGGATCACCATCCCACTCCTCAAAACGGGGATCCTGAGTAAATAAATCATTATCAGGAATAATCGATAAACCCTTATAAAATGTTTCAGGAAAGATAACATTTAAATTTGCTTTTTCAGCCAGATCAAGCATTTCCTGCAGACCTGATCTGCCACCTGTTTTAGCAAGAGTTCCACTGTCAAGCCAGAAGCCTCTGAGCTGAACCGGTTTTGATTCAATGCTTTTTAAATTAATCTGATTTGAATTATTAATTATTTTTTCTGCAAGTTCAGCTACCTGCCGGTCATTATTATTTTGATAAGCCTGAAGCTGCTGTTGATATAAATTATTTATTGATTCGAGCTTTGTTTCTATATCCGACTTTTCTATAATTCTAAATTCAGCCTCTGCTCTCTCTAAATTTTGGTTTAATTTGTTTAAGGATCTTTCTGCATCTCTAATATCAAGTAAAGATTTGCGATAATCTTCAGGCTGATAATAAGCTAATGTATTTAAGCTAGAAATAACTAAGATTGCTGCAACTATAACTAAGAGACTAATTAAATTAGTTTTTTTAATCATTGTTTTTCTCCTCTGATAAAATTTGATTCCATTTTTCTTCCATATTATTTAAAGCCTTTTTTGCAGAAATTTTATTTGCAAAAGCACGAGCAAATTCCTCTTCCATTATTTTAACTAATCTATCTGCTTGCGGATGAATTAAAGTTAAATCCTGATTTCTGGAAAGCTGCTCTCTTAATATTTTCTGGGCTTCAGTCTCTAATGATTTTGAGTCTTCAGTTTCAGTTATAATTTCTTCTTTTTTAACATTTTTACTCTGGTTTGAATTAACTGCTGAAGGTAAAACAGAAGCCTGCTCCGAAAATTCTGTCTGTGATTCTGCAGAGCTAATAAAATGCGCAAATTTTGCTGCCTCTTCCCGATTACTGCTTCCTTTTGGAATCACCAGATTCATTAAAGCTGCATTAATTACACCCTCTTCAGACGCAGGTATCACCGAAAGAGCAGTCATATCTTTAAGATAATCTGATTCATTTTCTATTTCATTTAAAAATTGCGGTGCAGTCAGCAAAATAGCAAGGTCATTTTTTTTATACCGCTCAAGAGCAATATTAAAACCGGAATTTAATGTATCTTCAGGAATTACTCCTTTTTCTACCAGCCTTTGATATCTTAGTATAATTTCTTCTGCTTTTTTTGTATTAAAGGCGGCTTTTTTTTGGTGATCTTCATCTTTAAATAGATCTATTCCTGCCTCAATAAACTCATGCTGAATTTTTATTTGCGGCATTAAAGCATAGACACCTGTTTCAGCAGTTATTTTTTCGGCTAAATCAAAAAATTCATCTCTATTTTGAGGAATATTTTTGGGGTCAAGACCCGCAATTTTAAAAATTTCCTGATTAAAAGCCATTAATTTTGAGCTTGCATACCAGGGAAAAGCATAATATTCTCCTTTATAATAGCCATTTTCCCAAAAAAGAGGATAATAACTCTGACTGTAATCCTGATCCAGACTGGATATTGCAAATAATAAATCTTCTTCCAGCAGTGATTCCATTAACTCAGGAGAAAGATTAACAACTTCTGGAATCTCTCCAGCGGCTATGCGGTAGCGCAGCTGCTGATTAATACCGGAAAAATTGATATCCTCCCAGACAATTTTTATTTCGGGATTTCTATCTTCAAATTCTTCTATCTTTTTGAGAAAATAATCATCAAATTGAGGGCTTAAATTAATGGTCCAGAATTCAATTTCTTGTTCAGCCTCTGCTGCAGCTGTTGCTGAAAAACAGAGTACTATTATCATAAATGTTAATAAAATTTTTTTGCACATTATTAATTCTCCTTTTAATTAAAATATTTTTATGAGAAATGGCAAAAACCTCTCCATGCAATCAGAGAGGCTCTTACCTGGCAGCAGGGCAAATTTTTAACTTAATATATAATTAGAGATTAAAAAATCTTTTCCTGCTTTTATTACTGATTACGCTGTAAAAATTTTCTGAGCAGAAGGAATCAGTTCAATTTCGAGGGGAAATGCAGGGCCCTTTTCTCCATCTATATCACAGAATATTTCTTTATTAGTGTTTTTCATTGTGATTTTAAAATAACTGTCCTGCAGATAAATTAAATTTTCATTTCTAATTTCCTTACCATTGAATAAATCGGCAGCAGCTGAACTCAATTTTAAAATATTTCCCGTTTTGACTGCCAGCAGATCAAATAAGCCGTCATCAATTGAAGCAAGTTTAGCTATATTTTTAAATCCACCTGCATCTTTACTGTTAAAAATAAAAAACCCTAAAAAATCTCCTTCAATAGTCTTTTGCGAGGTTTCAATTTCAAGCTGCATGGACTTAATATTTGGCAGTTCTCTTAAACCCTGCAGGTAATAGGCGACTTTCCCCAGCCTATTTTTCATTTCAGTTTCTGTACCATGAGCTATCTGAGAAATAATTCCACCAACACAGACATTTAAAAAATATCTATCATTGACCTTTCCTACATCAATCTCTTTAATATTCCAGTCTAAAATTCTTTTAACACTGTTTTCAATATTTTGGGTCATTCCTAAAAAAGAAGCAAAATCATTAGCAGTTCCAGCAGGAATTATGCCCAGTGGAAGATCAATTTTTCTTTTCTGCATTAAATCCACCATTTCACTGGCAGAACCATCTCCACCTGCAACAATCACTGCCTGATAACTCTGATCTATATTCTCCAGTCCCTCACCAAAATCTCCCGCCTTCATACTTCTGTAAATATCTACTTTAAATCCGGCAGCCTGAAACTGTTTTAAAAAC
>JBKHDA010000098.1:0-5507 GCA_046541575.1 Halanaerobium sp.
TCATAAAGCACTTATAATTTCAGCGACATCTTCAAAAACATAATCAAAATAATTTTGCCCGACACCCAGATTTTTTAAATCTTCTCTTTTGCTTTCTCCACTTAAAACTAAAATCCCTGTGATTCCGGCATTGTGAGCCATTTTCATATCAGTATATAAGCGGTCCCCTACCATAGCCAGCTCAGATTTCTTCAGCTCAAATCTATTTAAAATGTAATCTACAGTTAACCCGGATGGTTTGCCTACTATCAGAGGTCTTTTGCCGGTTGAAGCTGCCAGCAGTTCAATCATTGCTCCGGTATCGGGCTGAGTCTTACCCCCACTTAGAGGACAGACTAAATCAGGATGGGTTGCTACATAATTAACACCTGATAGTATCAGCTGATGTGAATCCCAGAGTTTTTGATAATTTAATGTTTTATCAAATCCTAAAACAACATAATCAACCATTTCCGGCTTTTCCCTGATTTTTTCCTCCTGATTAACAATTTGATGGCCGAAGCGCTGCATTTCTTCCTGCAGAGATTCTGTTCCAAGAAGATAAATTCTTTTTCCCTTTTTCTCTCCCTGCTCAGCCAGATAAGAGGCTGTGATCTCTCCTGAATTAAGAATTTTTTCGGCTGAAACATCAATCTTCATTTGAGCCAGCTTCTGCTGATAATCAGCTCTATTCCTGGAGGAATTATTGGTCAGAAAAATATAATCTCTCCCCTTTTTTTCAAGCGCAGATAAAAATTCGAGACTTCCCGGAAGTATATCTTTTTCCAGGTAAATTGTACCATCCATATCCAGAATAAAAAATTTTATTTCTTTTAGTTCGTTCATAGAAGAAGCTCCTTCCAAAGTTTCAAATTAATTAGTTTATCAAAAGCATGAAATTAAGATGTTAATGACTGGCAAAAATAACTTTATTAATATTAATTTATCAGTATTTATTTTCAAATTCAAGCCTAAATTATCCATCAGCTGATAGGTTGGCACAATTCTGATCGGTAAGGGCAGCATGTGGGTAATCAAAATCATAACAAAAAGCAGATTTTTACCCGGGAAATCCCCGAAATAGACAAAGGCAAAGGCTGCCGAAAGTGAAAGAACAATTTTTCCGACGGCTGTGGCAATCGAAATGAAAGCACTGTTAAAGAGCAGTTTGCCCATATTTGAGCGCTGCAGGCCGCTTTGTAGTTATTAATCATATTATTTCCAAACTGCAGTTTTGGTGGAGAAGAATAGACTTCATTTACATTTAAAGTGCTGACCATAAAGGCATATATTATTGGAAATGAAACTAAGATTACAGAAATTATTAAAAAAAGATGAATAAGAATTGTGGTAGATTTTTTGCGCTTCATGCTGACTCTCACCTTTACTGATAGAATACTTTTTTGCCGGCGTATTTAAATTGTATAATAGTGATCACTGCTACAAATATAAAAAGAATAATTGACTGGGCAGAGGCATAACCGGTTCTCATACTTAAAAAAGCATCTCTAAATAATTTATAGGTAACAATATCTGTTGCCCGGGCCGCTCCCTCCAGAGTTAGGACATCAACGACTCCAAAGGTTAAAAAGAAGACCTGGAGATTATTCATAATCAGCAGGAAAAATGTTATCGGTGAAATCAGGGGAAAAGTAATTTTCCAGAACTTTTTTACAGGACTGGCCCCATCAATATCAGCTGCCTCTAGGAGTTCGGGCGAAACATTCTGCAGGGCAGCAATAAAAAAAATAAAATTATAACCGAGCATTTTCCAGCTGGAAGCAATTATAATTAAAATAAAGGCTGCTGTACCATTGTTGATCCAGTTAAATTCAAAGGTTGTTATTAATTCTATATAATAAGACATAATTCCTACATTTGGATGGAGCAGAACTCCCCAGATAATACCGGCAAAGGCAAATGAAAAAGCAAAGGGCCAGATCAATAAACTTTTATAAATTTTAGCACCTCTAATTTTTTTATTGGTAACAACTGCCAGAATCAGGGCTGAAGAAATAGAAATAAAAACTGTGACTGCTGTAAAAACAAGAGACGGATCAAACTGTTTCAGTAAACAGGTGAAGTTAAAAGGCGCTGGAAATTTTGAAAGCCAACATAAATAACTCTGTTGCCAAAAGGTGTGGAGCGAAAAAAGCTGAGATAGAGTGACTGTATTGAAGAATAGATTTAAAATTTGTCACAATAATAATTGATGGTGCAATTAAAAAATAGGCTAAAATAGTGAAATATATCAAAATAAAGTGAGGTTAAATTATTGTAAAAACAAATCATTCTAAATTGACAAACAATTTAAAAATAGATATAATTATACATGCAGTGAAATAAATATTTGTAATTTTTTAGCTTTCAAATAATCACTTAATAATGCTCCAAAATTTTTTTGAAAAAGGGGGTTAGGCATAATAAAAAAACATTTTGGCTAAAATAATTTTTAAAAAAAAAAGGGAGTGGGTTATGTAATGAAAAAATTAACATTTTTATTGGTGATTGCTCTTGTTTTAATGCTCGGCTCTACTGCAGCAGCACAGGATAAGATAACTGTTGATTTCTGGCATGCTATGGGTGGCCATAACCTGGATGTAACAGAAACTCTGGTAGAAAGATTTAATGAAGAGCATGATGATATCGAAGTTGTACCACAGAACACCGGAACCTATAATGACACTTTAACCAAAGCTGAATCTGCAGTTAAAAGTGGGGATGCACCACATATTATTCAAATTTATGAAATTGGAACTCAGGTAATGGTAGATAGTGGTATAATAATGCCAGTTGAAGAATTGGGAAAAGAGGTTGCTGAAGATGATAGTTTTGATTGGGGTAAGTTTTTAACACCTGTTTCTGATTATTATCAGGTAGATGGACAGCTGAATTCTATGCCCTTTAATTCATCTACACCTATTTTATATTATAATAAGGATGCCTTTGAGGAAGCAGGGCTTGATCCAAATGATCCTCCTAAAACCTTTAGTGAATTAAAAGAATACGCCGAAAAACTGACTGTTAAAGATGATGATGGAGACATTGAGCGCTATGGCTTTACACTTGGTATTGTTGGCTGGTTTTTAGAACAGATGGTAGCCAATCAGGATGCACTGCTGGTTAATAATAACAATGGTCGTGACGGCAGAGCAACCGAATCTTATTTAGACGAGGAGCCATCTGTTAGATTTGTAGAATTGTGGAAAGAAATGGTCGATGAAGAGATAATGTTAAATCCTGGCCGCGGCTGGGATGGAGCCAAACAGGCATTCCTATCAGGCCGTTCCGCAATGATGATCGAATCTACCGCTCAGGTTACTAATTTTACAGAAAATGCTGAAGAAGACGGATATGAACTGGGCACAGCTTTTCTACCACGTCCTGATGATGTAGACCGTGGTGGAGTAATTATTGGTGGAGCCAGTCTCTGGGCACTTAAAGACCATCCAGAGGAAGAATTAGAAGCAGCCTGGGAATTTTTAAGTTTCCTATCTGAAGAAGAACAGCAGGTTTACTGGTTTGAAGAGACCGGATACTTCCCTGTAACTAAATCTGCAGTTGAGAAAGAAATGAATAATCAGTTCTTTGCTCAGAATCCTAACCATATGACTGCTTTCTTACAGCTCTTATTAAGCAAAAAAGGCGCTCCAACTCAGGGTGCTTTAATTGGTACCTTCCCAGAAGTAAGACAGATTGTAGAAAATGCAATCGAGGAAACCTTACAGGATGATATGACTCCACAGGAAGCTATGGACGAAGCAGCTTCACAGGTTGATGACTCATTAGAGGAGTATAATTCACTTTATGAATAAAGACTATTAAATAAAACAAATAATTGACTTAAAAAAGATGATTTCCCTTCCACTTTTGGGTGGAGGGGGAATTGTTTTTTTATCCAGGAGGGGGAGAGAGTAGTGAAAGAACAGGATTATAATTCACACTTTTTAGTACCATACTTATTAATTATTCCGTCAATGATCGTTTTGATATTTTTTCTTTACTGGCCTACAATTCAGTCCTTTATTTTAAGTTTATACAAAACAGCTCCATTTGGTTCTCGAATAATTTACAGTGGTTTAGAAAACTATCAAAGATTATTTACTGATCCAGCTTATTTAGACAGCCTGCAGCGTTCTTCAGTTTTTGTTTTAGTATCTATTTTTGGTGGTCTTATAATTTCTCTATTTTTAGCAATTTTTCTTAATAAAAAATTGAAGGGAATACATATTTACAGGACAATCTTTTTTATTCCTTATGCTATTTCACCGACAGTTGCCGGTTCACTCTGGGTATTTCTTTTAAATCCGGTTGCCGGACATGTAAATTATATTTTAGATCTGCTATTTGGTTTTCAAATTCCCTGGCTGACAAATGGTTTTTTTGCCTTTATAGCAATAATAATAGCTACTATCTGGAAGAACATGGGTTTTAATATTATTTTCTTTCTGGCAGGACTGCAGTCAATACCGGAAAGTGTTTATGAATCTGCCAGAATTGACGGTGCAAATTCCTGGCAGATTTTTAGAAAAATAACAGTTCCCTTAATTTCTCCGACAACTTTTTATCTGATAATTATGAACATCCTTTTTACTGTTTTTCAGGCTTTTGGAATAATAGATATTATGACTCAGGGTGGTCCCGCAGGTGCTACAAACCTGGTTATCTACAAATTATACAGAGATATGTTTGTTAATTTTCGACCGGGACTGGCAGCAGCACAATCTGTAGTTTTACTTTTCCTAGTTTTAATTATTACCTTTTTTCACTTTAGATATGGCAGTAAAGGAGTTCACTATCAATAAAAATTATTTAAATTACCGGAGAGTAATTTATTAAAAATGATAATTACTAAAATTATTAGTAATAATTATGGGGAGATGCTTAACTATGTTTAAATCAAAACGAAAAAGAGAATTAGCAGATAAAATATTCAGTCATATTTTGTTGATTGTTTTAAGTTTTATAGTTATTATGCCGATATTATTTGCCATTAGTATTAGCTTACAGACACGGGGACAGGTTTTTACTTATCCACCTGCATTTTTTCCTGACCAATTTTATTTTGGTAATTACATCAGGGCCTGGAATATGGTAAATATGGGCAGGCTGTTAACCAATAGTTTAATTGCTTCTGTGATTGTGATGGTTGGTAAATTAACACTTGGTGTTTTAAGCGGCTATGCCTTTTCACATTTTGAATTTAAGGGAAAAAAGTTTTTGTTTTTTGCAATTTTATTTACTTTAATGCTGCCAATGCAGGTCCGGGTGGTTCCACTTTTTGATTTTGTCAGCAAACTGGGCTGGACCAACAGCTATACTGGACTGGTAATGCCCTTTCTGGCCAGTGCAACCACAACCTTTTTAATGAGACAGCATTTTTTAACTATTCCTAAATCACTGATGGAATCAGCTCAGCTTGACGGTTGTGGACCAATGCGCTTTTTATTTCAGATTTTGATTCCTCTTTCCGGCCCCACACTTGCCGGACTGGCAACAGTTAATTTTTTAGTAATGTGGAATGCCTA
>JBKHDA010000099.1:0-5506 GCA_046541575.1 Halanaerobium sp.
TTTGTTAATAATTCTAACATCTTTAATATATATAATACCTGCATATTTAGAATGCAGATACTTTTCATATACTTTTCATATACTTTTTTTACAATCTCTACTGCCTTCTGTTATTTTTAATAATTACTTCTAATCTTATGTTTTCGCCATATCGACTTAACCCTCCTCTCTTTCAATTAAGTTATTAATTGAATAAATGGTAAAAATATTAAAATAAATATAAAAAAGGTCAACACTTTATCAAATATTTGATAAAGTGTTGACCTACTATTGACTGGTAAAATTACCTTTCTTATGTCTGTCAACATAAATATATTTTATTATTTAGTAATTACTTTCTAAATCAAGATTAACAGTAGCCACTATTATTTTTTCACCAGTTACAGTGCTCACATCAGAATACACACTAATTATTTCTGTATCAACAATATTTTGAATTATTTGCTTAAAGTTTTCAACTTCATTTTCAAACAAAAGCGTCCTGACTCTTTTTACCAATTCAACACTATTATTCTCAGCCAGCCTCTTCTCTGATATACTGAAGAATCCTTTGAGCCTAATAATAATTAAATCGTTAATAATAATAGTATTTATTTCTTTTGGGCCTCTACCCATGACTTCTAATTCAAATTTAGTAACAGCTTCACTAATTTTTGCTTCAATTTGTCCTTTTGTCACATGGTATCACCCTTAAATAATAAGATTATCAATAGAATAGCATATATTAATAAAAAAAGCAATAAAATATTTATTTTTAAACTGGAGAAAAATTCAAGCAATAAGCAGGATTTACTTAACTTATAGAGAAATTAATAATATAAAACTTTTTTAATATTTATTTTTTTGAGAATATTTTTAATATCGAAGCAAGAAAAAATGAGGAGGGATAAGGTTGAGAAGGCTTTTAATTATTTTACTGGTGTTGACAGTTGTTTTAGTTTCAGGCGGAACAGTTATGGCAGATGGTCATGAAGAATATGGGGGAACACTTATTTATGCCCAGGGAGCAGATGCGGATGCTTTAGATCCACATATGACAACTCTTGGCAACTCAGCAGATGTTATTGTCAATGTTTTCGATGGTCTTGTTCGTTTTAAAGCAGGCACCACAGAGATAGAACCAGCGCTTGCAACTGACTGGGAAATTTCTGATGATGGTTTAGAATATGTTTTTAATTTAAGAGAGGGTGTCGAATTTCATGATGGAACTCCCTTTAATGCTGAAGCTGTAGTTTTTGATATTGAGCGTCAGCTTGATTCGGATCATCCTTATTATATGGAAGGTTCTTATCCTTATGCGGGCTTTTCACTGGGAATGATCGAAGAAGTTACTGCAGTTGATGATTACACTGTTAAATTTACTTTGGAAGATCCTTATGCACCTTTCCTAAAAAATCTGGCAATGTTTGCAACAATGATTGTTAGTCCAGAAGCAGTTAAAGAATATGGAGAAGATATCTTTAAAAATCCGGTTGGAACAGGTGCCTTTAAATTTGTAGAATGGGTAAGAGATGATCAGATTACTCTGGAAGCAAATGAAGATTACTGGGATGGACGTCCTTATCTGGATGAGCTGATTTTTACAGTTATTCCGAACAATCAAACTCGTCTGCTGGAATTAGAAGAGGGTAATATTCACCTAATGGAAGGTCTAAATCCAACTGATATTGAAAGAGTTATGGAAAATGATGAACTGGAACTTTTAGAGGATCCGGGTTTAAATGTTGGCTATATTGCTCTGCACAATGAAAAAGAGCCTTTTGGAAACAAAAAAGTTAGGCAGGCTATGAACTATGCGATCAATAAAGAAGAAATAACTGAATATCTGATGGGTGGACAGGCAACAGTAGCTAAAGGAGCTCTGCCTCCAACAATCTGGTCCTATAATGAAGAACTGGAAGGTTATCCTTATGACCCAGAAAAAGCAAAAAGCTTACTGGAAGAAGCAGGATATGGAGATGGATTTGAATTTACCCTCCGCACTTATTCTGCCCCAAGATCATATAATCCAGTTGGTGCAAGGCTGGCAACTGCTGTTCAGCAGTATCTAAGTCAGGTAGGAATAGATGCTGAAATAGAACAGTTAGAGTGGGGTACCTATATTGAAGAGGGTAAAGCAGGAAAACACACAGCTGCTTTCTTTGGCTGGATAGCTGATAATGGTGATCCTGATAACTTTTTAAATGTATTCTTTAATTCTGATAACCGTGGTTCAACCAACCGTGCCTTCTATGTTAATGAAGAAGTTGATAGATTATTAAAAGATGCACAGCAGATTACTGATGAGAGTAAACGGGAAGAAATATATAAAGAAGTTCAGGAGATTATTGTTGAGGATGCACCATTTGTTTTCTTAAATCATATGAAAATGCAGATTCCAGTTAGAAAAAATGTAGAAAATTATGTACTATATCCAACAAATAATAAGTATTTCCATAAAGTCTGGTTGGATCAAGAATAATTAATTAAAATGGGGGTAGGTTCTGCTGCCCCCTTAAATGACCTGAGGTGAAAAAAATGTTCAGCTACATCTTAAGAAGGATATTGATTTTAATTCCACTATTATTGGCAATTTCAATTGTAGTTTTTTTTATGATTCATTTAATTCCCGGTGATCCGGTGCAGATTATGCTTGGTGACAAGGGAACTGAAGAAGATGCTGCCCGAATAAGGGCAGAAATGGGTTTTGATCAGCCCCTCCATATTCAATATTTTAACTTTTTAACAAATTTAGTCCAGGGAGATTTAGGAAGATCAATCAGAAATCGTAATCCTGTAATCAGTGAGATTCAGACTTCTTTTCCGGCAACTATAGAATTAACAATTTTAAGCATGCTTTTTGCAAGTGGTATAGGAATTCTGGCAGGTATAATATCTGCTATCAAACAATATTCTATAATTGATAATCTGACCATGGTTGGTGCTTTACTGGGGATTTCAATGCCGGTTTTCTGGGTTGGAATGATGCTGATGCTGATTTTTGGGTCAGAACTTGGCTGGCTGCCGATTTCCGGGAGAATTTCTCGGGTAACTGATCTTAAAGTTATAACTAATTTTTATATAATTGACAGTATAATTACCCGGAACTGGGCTGCACTGCAGAGTACTTTCTCTCATCTGATTTTGCCAGCTCTTACCCTGGCAACTATACCAGTAGCAATGATCGCCAGAATGACAAGGTCCACTACTTTAGAAATTTTAAATCAGGATTATATTAGAACCGCCAGAGCTAAAGGCTTACCAGAAAAAACAGTTATCATGAAACATGTTCTCAAAAATTCTTTAATTCCTGTAGTAACAATTATTGGTCTGCAGTTTGGAAGCTTTTTGGGAGGGGCAGTTTTGACTGAAACTGTTTTTGCCAGAGCTGGTGTTGGCAGACTGCTGATTAATGGAATTTTAGGTAGAGATTTCCCAGTGATTCAGGGAGCAGTTATTGTTATTGCCTCATTTTTTGTTTTTATTAATTTATTTGTAGATATTTTATATTCTTTTCTTGATCCCCGCATCCATTATTCTTAAGATTGGAGGTATAAATTTTGGCTCAAAACTTAAACATAGCTGCAGAAAAAAAATTAAAAAGTGAAAGCCTATGGACTATTTCTTTTAGAAGGCTTCGCAAAAGTAGAACTGCAGTTTTAGGAATCATAATAATTATTTTATTTACAACAATCGCTTTTTTCGCCCCTTATATTGCTCCTTATGATCCGATGGAACAGAATTTTATTAAATCTTTTCGTCCTCCATCTGCCGAGCATTATCTGGGGACTGATGAATTCGGTCGAGATGTCTTCAGTCGGATTATTTACGGCTCCCGTATCTCACTGCAGATAGGTTTTATAGCAGTCTTTATTTCACTTGTGGTAGGAGTAAGTGTTGGGCTGGCTGCTGGTTATTATGGCGGCTGGATTGATATGGTGGTAATGAGGATCATGGATTTAATGCTTTCTTTTCCTTATATTCTGCTGGCCCTGGTTATTATGTCTATTTTAGGACCGGGTATTTATAATGCAATGATAGCAATCGGAATTGTGTATGTTCCTCAATATGCAAGGATTGTCCGCAGTTCTGTGCTTTCGGTAAAGAAAAAAGAATATGTTCTCGCAGCTCGAGCTCTGGGAGCAAATGACCTTAGAATTATTTTGAAACATGTATTTTTAAATTCAATGGCTCCAATAATCATCCAAACTACATTAAGTATTGGCCGGGCAATTATTAATGCGGCTGGTTTGAGCTTTCTGGGACTTGGGGCTCAGCCGCCAACTCCGGAATGGGGTGCAATGTTGAGCAACGGTCAGGATTTTTTGAGAAATGCGCCCTGGATAGCTACATTCCCCGGAATAGCAATTGCGCTTTTAGTACTTGGGTTTAACCTGGTCGGAGATGGTTTTAGAGATGCTTTTGATCCAAGACTTCATAAATAAGAATAATTTTCAGCAGAAGAGAATGAAGTTATGGCTGAACAGCTAACAGCAGCTGCAGCTAGATTCAAACTATAATCAGAATAAGGAAAAGGCCTGCTAACCAGCAGGCTTTTTTCAATCTAAAGATACTATTTAATATATAATTTACACATTATTCCAAAAAGACCAAAAACGTAGAAAATTATTTTTGTTTTTTTATACAAAAAATGCTAAAATTAAGTAAATAGCAGGTTTGGGGGAATTTATATTGGAAAATATACTGGTTGTAGATGATGCTAAATTAATAAGGTTTAGGTTAGCAGCTATTTTAGAAGGAGAAGACTTTAAAGTTTTTGAAGCTGATAATACTGCTTCAGTTAGACAGAATTCTTTTTCTAAAGATATTTCTTTAGAAGATATAGATATAATATTGCTGGATATTTATTTAAAAAACGAAAATGGACTTGATTTGCTGAAGTTTTTAACAGATAAATACCCTGATATTCCAGTGGTTATAGTCAGTGGGGCCAATAAAGCCGATATTATAAAAAAATCTGTTAGACTGGGAGCTAAAGATTTTATAGCTAAACCTTTTGATAAGACAACAGTGCTTTATAAAATAAATAATTTAAATACCAGAAGCAGTAAGAAAAATGTTTTGGAAAGAGAAGAATCCTATAAAACAAACTTAAGTATTGAATTAAATAGGTCCCTGCGCTCCAAACAACCTTTTTCAATAATCAAGATTGATTTACCTCAAGCTCTAGAAGAAAACGAATATATCGAGATAAAGAATTTTATAACTTCTAAAATACGAAATATAGATCAGGTATATGTTTTAGCTGATTATAAATATCTTTTTATTCTTCCTCTAACTGATAAAGAAGGAAGCTGGGTATTTATAAAAAAAATCACAGATATAACTCTGGAAAACCAAGAATTAAAAAGAAAAAAATTTGGGGTAGAAAAACTCAGTTTTCCGGAAGATATAGTTAGCAGAGAAGCGATGGATGGCAGGAAATTTAGAGAATATATTAGAAAAATTTTGGATAAATTAGATTTATAATAGCCCGATTTCCTCCGGTCTGCAATGTTGATACAGA
>JBKHDA010000100.1:0-5435 GCA_046541575.1 Halanaerobium sp.
TAATTTTATTTGCTTTTAGTCTGCAACCTTAAACTGTGTTTGTAACGCTCTTTATAAATGAGAGAAATAAGCATCCAGATTATTTTCTTTTAACCAGCATTGCATCTTCAAGTTGAGCTCTTTCCCTGGCATCCAGAAGATATTCAACAATTGTCATCGCAAATTCCATCGCAACACCAGGTCCACGCCCGGTAATAATATTACCGTCAATTACAACTCGCTTTTCCTGGTAATTACAGGAAGGCATTTCATCATCAAAGCCTGGATAACTGGTTGCATTTTTACCCTCTAAGATACCTGCTGCATCTAAAACAATAGGTGCTGCACAAACTGCTGCACAGAGACCTTCTTTTTCATTAATCTCTCTAATAATCTTAAGCAGTCTACTGCTGTCACGCAGATTAGCTGCACCGGGCATTCCTCCCGGTAAAACTACTGCAGATAAATCATCTGAACTCAGCTCGGAAATTTCTGTATCAGTCTGAATCTTAATTCCGTGGTCTCCTTCTATTTCCCTGCTGCCAATGCCTGCAGTCACTACATCAAGTCCTGCACGGCGGAGAACATCAATATTTGTTACTGCCTCGATTTCTTCAAAACCCTGAGCTAATGGAATTAAAATTTTACCCATAAATTAGCCTCCTTGAATTTTTTTAATTAATTTTAAATTTTTTTCTAATTGTCTCTGTCTTCACTTTTAGAAATTTTTTCATTTTTGTCCTCATCAAGTTCATCTTTACTTTCTTGACTATTCTTTTTCTGATTTAAATAATCATTCAGCTCATCTGGAAGTGATTTCAAATGATAATCCTGCTGTGGAAATGGAATTACAATATCATGTTCATTAAAATGATCCCAGATAGAAAGTAAGACCTGACTGCGGATATTTTGAATTCCATTCCTGGGATCACTGATCCAGAAACGCAGTTCAAAATTAACCGAATTATCTCCAAAACCAATTAAAAGAACTTTCGGTTCCGGATCAGTTAAAATTCTTTCCTTTTCTTCAATTGCCTTCATCATCAACTCCTGCACCAGTCTTAAATCACTGCTGTAAGAAACTCCAACTTCTGCATCTACTCTGACCAGCTCATCACTGTAGGACCAGTTGATCACTTCTTTAGTTATGAAATCCTCATTTGGTATCAAGAATTCTTTACCAGAACGTGTTACTACAGATACAAAACGGGTATCAAGTTTTTTGACCCAGCCATAGACATTACTAATTTCTACTACATCACCTGGTTTAATTGATTTATCAGCCAGGATAATAATCCCACTGATAAAATTGGAAACAATTTTCTGCAGTCCAAAACCTAAGCCAACACCAATAGCACCACCAAGGAAGGCAAAGGCGCTTAAGTCAATCCCAACTGAACTAAGGGTAAATAAAATTGCAGAAGTGAAGATTAAAAATTTGGCTATTTTATTTAATAAAACTTTTATAGATGGAGTCAGGCTGTCACTATTATCAATTCGATTTGTTATTATGCGGCTTAACTTACCTGCCACCCAGAATAAGATACTGAAAATAATTATTGTCTTTATAATTAATAATAACGAAATTCTTAAGTTTCCACTGTTAAAAGCTAAACTATCAAGCAGTTCAAGTGTTTCCTGATAAATATTAAGTATTCTTAAAGCTGCAATTATCCAGATTAAAGCTGATAAAAAACGAAACATTCTGTTGCGCGGAAAAAATAAAGTTAGGGTCTTTACTATCAGCCAGGCTGAAACTAAATTACCAAAAATACTAATAATTAAAAGAGGTAGGTTAAAAGAGGAAGCAATAACAAAATAAATACCAATTAAAATCAATAAAATTAAAGGATATAATAATTGATCAATAATTCTGGTTCTTTTTCTTTCATTTAAAGCCTCAATTTTAGCAAGCAGTTCATCAACGAGTTCATATAAAAGCTTAGTTAAAAAATAAGTAGCAGTAAGCAGAAATAAAAAAAGTATGAATTCAATCAAATTAGACCAGACTAAAAAGTTGTTTTGGATTTTATCAACTAAAATTTCTATATATTTTTCAAGTTGTATGCCCTCAAACATTTAACCACCTCTCAAAATTACTTATTATAAAATATATTCTCAATTTAGATTTTAAACTACAGTTCTGACAAAAACATTCTGCATAAAAAATAATAAGAAAAATGAAATCACTGCCGCAGTAATTGGTGTCAAAATCCAACCAACACCTATTTTCCCCAACAGTTTAAAATTTATATTCCTTCCTCCTTTAGCAAGCCCTAGCCCCAATACAGCTCCAACAACTGCCTGTGAACTTGAAACAGGTACCAGTGGTAAAGAAGGCAGACCAAGCATTATTAAAAAATTTTTCAGGGTAGCAGAAGCAAAAATAAAAAGCGTGGTAGAACTTGCAAGCACAACAATAAAGGCACCAATTGGAGAAATATCCATTATATTTGAACCTACAGTCAGCATTACCTTCTTAGAATAGCTGACAACTCCAACTGAAATTGCAATACCTCCAAGTAAAAACAGCTGTTGAGCTCCACTAAAAGTAAATATCCCCAAATTATATTCAGGTATCTCCATAATTCCGGTAAAAACTCCCATTACATTGGCAATATTATTTGCACCCAGAGAATAAGCACCAAAAGCTCCCACAATTATAAGACCCCATCTTGTATAAAAATCAAGATGAAGCAGATGAATTTTTGCATTGTTAAGCGATTTTTTGAAGATAAAATATAAAATAGCCGCAAAGACAGCAGACAAAATTGGCGAAAATATCCAGGCTCCTACAATTTCTCTTAAAACATTCAAATCGGTAGCAAAACCAGAATAAAGGTTCCAGCCAATAATACCTCCTACAATTGCATGTGAAGTAGAAACCGGCAGACTTAATTTTGTCATCCAGTAAACTGCAAGCGCTGCTGCAAAAGCAACGACAAAGGCTGCAGGTAAAGTTCCAACCTGGCCCAGAGCACCTAAAGTATGAGAAGCACCTGCTCCACTGACTACTGAACCTAAAATTACAAAAATTGTCATAATCAAAGCAGCTGTAGAAAATTTAACCATCTTACTGCCAACTGCTGTTCCAAAAATATTTGCCGCATCATTTGCTCCCAAAGACCAGCCTAAAAAGAGACCGCTGGAGAGATAAATAATAACTTCAATCATTTTTTACACCACCATTTACTGATTTAAATTCTTCTTTTAACAGCCGCTACTGAGACATCTTCACTGACCATTTCTGCCTGATCAGATAAAGCAGCAATCTCTTCAATAAAATATCGCAGCTGCAGCTTATAGGCGATTTCAATTTTTTCAAATTCATCTGAAAAAATTCTTCTTTTCAATCTCTCCTCATTTTTGTCTGCCTGATGTTCAAAAAAATGGACCTTATTCACATAATCATTTACCTGCGAAATTTCTTCGAAAAAAGCTCTGACCGCCTTAACCAGCATATTCACCGCTTCAGTGCTATTTTCCACCAGCTCTAAAAAATCATTCTCCAGCTCTGCAGAAATCATAGGTTTTTCAATTGAAATTTCATAAATAACTTCTTTTGCCAGATCAGTAATAGTGTCAATTTCCTCAATGATATTTAAAACATCAGCCCTTGAATCTGGAATCAGCATATATTTATAAAGCTTATATTTAATATCTTTTTGATGCTCATCAGCATCATTTTCAATCTTTTTTATATCTGTCAGTGATTCTTCAAAAAGTTCGAAATCTTTTTTGATGTATCTCTTTAAATCTCTTTTAAAAGTCAAAGCACCCTGATTCACAAGATCTAAATATTCTGTAATTTCAATTTCCAACTCTTTAGAACGGCCAAATAAAATATGAGACATAAACGTCACTCCCTGAGGTATAATTTTAACTCTTCTTCTAAACTCTCTGCATTAGTAAAGTGGATTACTCTAATCCCTTTCTTGAGGGCTGCCTTGATGTTTTCTTTAGAGTCATCAATAAATAATGTTTCTTCGGACTTTAAATTAAATTTATTAAGTAAGTGCTCATAAATTTCAGCTTCTGGCTTAATCATTCCAACCTCTGCTGAGATTATCTGTCCATCAAAATAATTAAAAAAATCATATTCACTACTGACATACTCAAATGCTTTTTGATGAAAGTTTGATAATATATATAAAAGATAATCCTCAGCAGCTAGAAATTCCAAAATTTCTGCAGTTTCCTTTTTTAAAGTGAGAATTTTTTCCCATTCAGCCATTACATTTGCAATTTCATCTTTTAGTGCAGGATTTCGATTCTGCCATTTTTTTACCGCTTCTGCCTGAGAGATAATCCCCCGGTCAAGCTGCAGCCACTCCTCTGATTCAAAAATTTCTTTTTTTAATTTATCTTTTAAATCTCCTCTGTAACCCAATTTTTCTAAATAACTCTCCGGATCAAAATCGAGCAGTACATTACCGAGATCAAATACTATATTTTTAATCATTATTTAGCCTCCATCTTGATGGTACCGGGTACTTGTAAATTTTTACCAAAAAAAATATATCCGAAAAGGTAAAAATTTACAAGTACCCGGTACCTAAATATCTTCTTAATACATTATTCTAGCTTAATTAAAGTTTTCCTGTATATATATAGCTTTAAAAGCAAAAAATCCGACTCAAAGGCCGGATTTTTAAATTTTTATTTGACTTTACAGAATTATATTAAATTATATTTAATATATATGGCGGTTATTCAATTTCAGCTTTCATTTTTTCAATTAATTTATTAAATCTTTTGTTAAAACCTTCCTGGAATTCTGCTACTTTTTGAGCCAGCTGCTGTTTCATCTGAGCATTCATTCCATTCTGACCCTGACCACCATTTCCATTCTGAGCTGCAGCCAGTGGGTTCTGTCCCTGCTGTCCCTGAGCCTGCTCTAAATGCTGTTTTACCTGCTCATCAAGCTGTTTTTTCTGAGTCTGATACTGCTGCTGCAGGCTCTGAGCCTGAGTAAACTGCTTTTCAAAAAATGTGGTGTTTCCACTTTCTTTAAGTGATTCAACAGCAACAACTGCTTCTTTGCGTCTTTTTATCTGCTCAGAAGAATTGCGAAGACCAATGGATTCAATTAACATCAGCTGTGCTTCTTTCAAATATGCTTCCTCTTTCTCTTCCAGCTTATGCCATAAACCTTCAGCATCCATTTCTTCTTTAAAAAATGGAGCCATAATCTCTTTCAATTCTTCTCTGATTTCTAGAGAATTTACGTCCTTTTCACTTGTTCCATAAACTTCGTCCGCTCGTTCCATAGCCTTTTCATAAGCACTTTTCATAATTATCAGTCCTCCTTAAACAGATCAAAAAATCTATCCTGATATGCATTAAAAACTCCCCAGCGGTCAAGCTCCCTTTTTAATTTTGAAGGGTCTTCTTCACCATTTTTAACCATCTCAAACATTTTTTCGATCTCTTCACTGGCTGCAATCGGCAGTCCT
>JBKHDA010000101.1:0-5118 GCA_046541575.1 Halanaerobium sp.
AGTGATTTAGAGAAGAAGGCGAACTGGATTATCGAGGACCTCAGAAAAAATGAATGGCTGGAAAATGAAGAAGGTTATAAATGGTTTAATGGCTATTATAATGATGATAGTCAGCGCCTGGAAGGAGATTTTGATTCAGGTGTGAGAATGACTTTAACCGGCCAGGTTTTTCCAATTATGGGTGGTGTAGCTACCGAAGAACAGATTGAGGAAATAATTAAAACAGCTGATCATTATTTAAAAGATGATAATGTGGGTGGTTATCGTTTAAATACAAACTTTAATGAGGTCCTAATGAATATGGGCAGGGCTTACGGTTTTGCCTTTGGCCATAAAGAAAATGGAGCTATGTTCAGCCATATGGCTGTAATGTACAGTAATGCTCTCTATCAGAGAGGTTTTGCTGAAGCTGGCAATGAAGTAATTTCTTCTATTTATAATCAGTGTTTGAACTTTGAAGAAAGCAGAATTTACCCAGGAATTCCGGAATATATTAATAACCGGGGCAGAGGAATGTACCACTATCTGACTGGCTCAGCAAGCTGGCTTTTACTGACAATGGTTACTCAGGTTTATGGAGTTAGAGGTAAACTGGGTGATTTAGTTCTGGAACCCAAGTTAATGCAGGAGCAGTTTGATGAAAGCGGCAGAGCTTCAATTAGGACAGTTTTTGCTGATCGAGAGCTTAAAATTACATTCAAAAATCCTGAACAACTTAGCTATCAGAATTACAGTATCAAAGCCGTGCTCTTAAATGGGGAAGAAATTGATTTTGAATCATCTGAAAAGGGAGCGGTAATTGATAGAAAATTAATAAGCAGTTTGAATGAATCTAAAACTGTTGAGATCGAAGTTGAACTTTCTTAAATTTGTAAACACTAACTATATTATATGAGGATGAAATACAATGAAATCTGATTTAATAGAGATTAAAGAATATAAAGAAGCCGGTTATAAACCTGTTGTTGATTATGGAGAATGGCGGGTTGCGGTTTTGAATTACTGTGAAGAATTACTGCCGGAAAATATTGATAAAATGCAGAAACATAATCAAACTGATGAGGTTTTTGTCTTATTAAGTGGTCACTGCCGTTTATTTCTGGCTGAAGGTGAGGAAGAAATTGAAGATATTTATGCTCAAAAAATGGAGCCTTATAAGATGTATAACATTAAGCGTTCTGTCTGGCATACGCATTCTTTAAGTCAGGATGCTATGGTATTGATTATAGAAAATAGAGATACTTCTTTAAAAAATTCTCCAGAAAAAAATTTAACAGAAAAACAGAAAAATAAAATAGTAGAATTGAGTTTAAATAATAATTAATTTAAAATATAAATGTTAAAATTCAATTAAAGCTTAAGGTGCTTTAAATAAAATAATCTGGTTCCCCTATACCAGTTTTTATGAATTTTTAAGTGCTTTAAGCTTTATTGTTTTTAGTATTAAAACAGGGTGAGAAAATATGGCTGTTCAAAATAAAGAACAGCTGGCTCAGATTGAAAAAAGCAATAATATGCAGCGTTTGAACTTAGAAATTAAAGAAATAGATAAAAATACCGAAGAAATTGCTTCAGGAGCAGGAGAAGTACTGGGAAGTATAGAAAAAGGTAATAGAGAAGAACTGGCAGATTCCAGTGTAGAAATTATTAAGCAGCTAATAATATTTTTAAAGAGGTGAGATGATGAAAAAATTATCTTTAAATGGAAAATGGAAATTAAAAAAGAGTGACCAGCAGGAGAATTTTGAGGCAGAGGTACCGGGTTGTGTGCATACCGATTTAATTAAAGCTGATAAAATTGATGATCCTTTTTACAGAAATAATGAAGAAAATTTACTCTGGATTGGTGAGAGCAGCTGGGATTACAGCAGAAAATTTGAAGTTTCAGCTGAATTTTTAGATGCTAAAAAAGTTTATCTCAGGGCAGCTGGCCTGGACACTCTGGCCGAAATATATATTAATCAACAAAAAATTGCTGAAACAAATAATATGTATAGATGCTGGGAGTTTGAAATAAATGAATATTTAAAAGCAGGAGAAAATGAAATTATAATTCATTTTAATTCTCCCCTCCCTTATTTAAGAGAAAAAGATAACGAATTCCACCTTCCAGCCTGGAGTGTAGGAGATCACCGCCTGCATGGAGGGGGCTGGCTGCGCAAACAGCCCAGTAATTTTGGCTGGGACTGGGGCCCAATGCTGGTCACCATGGGAATCTGGAAAGATATTGAGTTGATTGCTCTAAAAAAAGCCAGAATTGAAGAAGTAAAAGTGCTGCAGGAGCATCTGGAAGACGGCAGTGTGGGAATGGATATTGATTTATTGACTGAAAAAATTACTGCTGAAGAATTAAATGTAGAAGTTAATTTTTCTCTTAAGGGGAAAAAAATATATAAAAATCACTTTGAAATTGAAGGTGAAAAAGCCAGGATAGAATTTGAAGTAGATGATCCTGAACTCTGGTGGCCTAATGGAATGGGAGAACAGCCTCTCTATGACCTAAAAATATTGCTCTTTGACAGCAGCGGCCAGAAATTAGATTCTGATCAGAAGAAATTGGGTCTCAGAGAACTGGAGTTGATCACTGAAGATGATCAGTGGGGACAGTCTTTTAAATTTGCAGCTAATGGACGGGAATTTTTTGCTAAAGGTGCAAACTGGATTCCTGCAGATGCCTTTGTTTCACGAGTTGAAAGAGAGGATTACCGCCAGCTTTTGGAATCAGCTGCTGAGGCAAATATGAATATGCTGAGAGTCTGGGGTGGGGGACTTTATGAAAGTGATGATTTTTATGAAATCTGTGATGAACTGGGACTTACTGTCTGGCAGGATTTTATATTTGCCTGTGGAACCTATCCCAGTTTTGATGATGATTTTATGGATAATGTTAGAATTGAAGCTGAAGAAAATATTAAAAGGATTCGTCACCATGCTTCTCTTGCTCTCTGGTGTGGAAATAATGAGATTGAACAGGGAATTGCAGCTGAAAAATGGGACAGTCAAAAGATAACAATGTCCTGGGTGGATTATAGAAAACTATTTGATGAACTTTTACCAGAAATAGTTGCTGACCATGATCCTCAGACCGATTACTGGCCGGGAAGTCCACACAGCCCCAAAGGAGACCGCAGTGACTTTAATAACCCGGACTGGGGAGATGCTCACCTCTGGGATGTCTGGCACGGTAAAAAGCCATTTGAATGGTACCGCAGCTGTGAGCACCGTTTTAATAGCGAATTTGGTTTTCAATCATTTCCGGAGCCAAAAACAGTATCTGGATTTACAGAGGAAGAAGACCGCAACATAACATCTTATGTAATGGAACATCATCAGCGGAGCGGAATTGGCAATTCCACAATTATGCATTATCTGCTTGACTGGTTTAAACTGCCTGAAGGTTTTGATAATGTATTATGGACCAGCCAGATTTTACAGGGGCTGGGTATAAAATATGCTGTAGAAAATTGGCGCCGCAATATGCCGCGAGGAATGGGAACTCTATACTGGCAGTTAAATGATAACTGGCCTGCTGCCAGCTGGTCTTCACTTGATTATCACGGCCGCTGGAAGGCCCTGCATTATATGGCGAAAAAGTTTTATGCTCCAATTATAATTTCTGGAGTAGAAAATAATGAGGAGGCGACTGTTGAAATTCATGTAACCAGTGATAAAATTGAAGATACAAAGGGAAAAATTAACTGGGAGCTTAGAAATGTCAGAGGTGAGCTGGTTTTAGAAAATTCATTTGAAACAGTAATAAAAGCTGCAGAAAATCAGAAGCTGAGAACTCTGGAGCTGCAGGACTATATAGAGCAGTATGGTGCCAGGGACTTAATACTCTGGCTGGAATTAGAAATGGATGGTCAGATTACTGCCGATAACTTTGTCTCTTTTGCCAGACCAAAGCATATGCAGCTTGAAGAACCTGAAATTAAAACTGAGCTCAGGCGTCTTGAAGCCGGCAGGTACTGGCTGAGTTTAAAAGCAGAAAAAACTGCTCTCTGGACCTGGCTGGAGTTAAAAGATAGAGATTTAAAATTAAATAATAATTTCTTTCATCTTTATCCAGGCAGAGAAATAAAACTTATTGCAGAAATTGATCAGGATTTAAGCCCAGAAGAATTTGAAGAAAAACTTATTATCAGATCACTGATTGATACTTATTAAATATTATTAGCTTTTTTTAAATAATTTTTTCAAAATTAAAGGAGGTAGAAATAATGAAATATAGAAAATTAGGTAAGACCGGTTTTGAAGTATCAGAAGTTTCTTTTGGCGGCTGGGCAATTGGCGGTTCCTGGGGAGACGTAGAAGATGAGCAGTCAATGGCAGCTTTAAGAGAGGCAGTAAATCAGGGAATCAACTTTTTTGATACTGCTGATGTTTATGGAGATGGACGCAGTGAGCGTTTAATGGCTAAATTAAGAAAAGAAACAGAAAAAAAGATATATATAGCTACTAAAGCGGGAAGAAGACTTGATCCACATACTGCAGCAGGATATAATAAGGAAAATTTAAATAAATTTGTGGACCGCAGCCTCAAAAATTTAGATGTTGAAACAATTGATCTGCTGCAGCTGCACTGTCCTCCGACTAAAGTTTATGAACAGAAAGAGGTATTTGAGGTTCTAGAAGAGATGGTAGAAGCAGGTAAAATCAAAAATTATGGTGTTAGTGTAGAAAAAGTTGAAGAGGCAATGAAGGCCTTAGAATATGAAAATCTGGCTACTGTTCAGATTATTTATAACATGTTTAGACATAAACCTGGAGATGAATTTTTAGCTGCAGCAAAAGAAAATAATGTAGGTATTATCTGTAGAGTACCTCTTGCAAGTGGTTTGTTGACCGGTAAATTCTCTAAAGATTCCTCTTTTGCTGAAGATGACCACCGCAACTTTAACCGTAATGGTGAAGCATTTGATAAAGGAGAAACTTTTTCCGGTGTGGATTTTGAACTTGGATTAAAGGCTGTAGATGAGCTGGAAAAAATCAAACCCGAAGGCTTAACAATGGCTCAGTTTGCTCTCAAATGGATTCTAATGAATGAAGCAGTTAGCTGTGTAATTCCAGGCGGCAAAAAACCCTGGCAGGTAAAGGATAATGCAGCTGCTTCTGAAG
>JBKHDA010000102.1:0-5088 GCA_046541575.1 Halanaerobium sp.
AAGGCAACCTGTTTTTGAATGACTCTAGAAAAAATCTGCAGTCAGGAGGATGAAAGATTTTTTCTCTGACAATGAGTGGAGCAGGACGCAGAACGAATGACAAAGTAAAAAACAGGTTGCTTTTGTAAAAATGTTTATTTAACAAAAATTCATTAATACAAAAAATATTCAAGGGTTTAAAAAAATATTCTATGGTTAATCCTCAGATTATTATATACAATTTAGATAAATCAAATAACTCTTTGAGAATTATAAGTGATTATAAGTTAATAATGGTTCCCTTTGAGAAAATTATTAGGGGGTTAACAATGAAAAAATTAAGTATTTTGTTGGTAGTGATCTTACTCGTTTCTTCAATTTCAATGGCGGCTTTTGCTGAGGATGACGGTGGTTGGCTGAGTAATTTATTAGGTGATAATGATGGTGAAAGAGAAGATGATGGAGAAATTAAAGTTGGTTTTCTCTTAAAGACCATGCAGGAAGAAAGATATATTAAAGATAGAGATGCTTTTATCGAGAGAGCTGAAGAAGAAGGTGCTGATGAAGTGATTTTTGACTCAGCAAATAATGATGAAAATGAGCAGCTTTCTAAATTTGAAAATATGTTAACTCAGGGTGCAGATGTAATTGTACTCCAGCCAGTTAATACTGGTACAGCAAGTAATATGGTTAAGATGGCACATGATTCAGGTGTAGCTGTAGTAAACTATGATTCACTAATTATGAATAGTGATGTAGATTTATTCTTAACTCAAGACAGCTGGGCTGTAGGTAAACTGCAGGGAGAAGCAATGGTTGAGTGGTTTGAAGAAAATCGCGGTGAAGTTAAGGGTAATGTAGTTCTTTTAAGAGGACAGCCTGGCGATTCTAATGCTAATGCATTCTCACAGGGAGTTTTAGATACAGTTGAGGAATATGAAGGCTTAGAATTAGTTGTTGACCAGAGTCATGAAGGATGGTCTCCTGATTTAGCTATGGAAACAACTGAAAATGCTTTAACCAGTAATGATAATGAAATTGATGCTGTTGTAGCTAATAATAGTGGTATGGCTTCCGGAGCAGTAAGAGCTCTAGAAGCACAGAATATGGCAGATACAGATAAAGTGTTTGTAGCCGGTTCTGATGCTGATTTACGTACCATTAGATATATTGAGCAGGGTAAACAGACAATTGAAATCTTTAAGAAAGTTAAACCATTAGCCTATGAAGCAGCAGAAGCTGCTGTAGCTCTGGCGAAAAACCCAGATCAGCCAATCGATGAAGTTGTAGAGATTGACCGCCATGTTGATAATGATCACATGGAAGTGCCGACAGTGGTTACGGAAATTGTAGTAGTAAATAAAGATAATATTATGGATACAGTTGTTGCTGATGGCTATCATGAAGCAACAGATATTTTCAAAGACGAGTAAGTATAAGTTTATAAGACAAAATCAAAGCAGTCCCATCCAAAGCGGGTGGGATTGCTCTTTAAATAATTAATTCTGGAGGTAAAATTATGGCAGAAGAAATTCTGGAAATGAAAAATATTATTAAAGATTTTCCTGGTGTTAGAGCCTTAGATCATGTTAATTTTACTCTTGAAAAAGGAGAAATTTTAGCTTTAGTTGGAGAAAATGGAGCCGGCAAATCAACTCTAATGAAAGTTTTAAGTGGTGTCTGGCCCTATCCAAACTATGAAGGAGATATTTATCTTGATGATGAGCTGGTTCGCTTTGAAAACACAAGAGAGGCAGAAGAAGCCGGGATAGGAATTATTCATCAGGAATTAAATTTGCTGCCTGATCTATCTGTTGCTGAAAATATATTTTTAGATAGACAGCCTTTAAACAAATTTGGTGGAATAAAATGGGAAGAATTATTTAATGAGGCTGAAAAGGTGCTGGCAAGGTTGAATATGGATATAGAACCCAGAACTGAACTTGGTGATTTGACAGTTGGAAAACAGCAGATGGTTGAGATTGCAAAAGCATTATCTTTAAATACCAGAATTCTAGTTTTTGATGAACCAACTTCTGCTTTAACTGAATCTGAGATCAAAGAACTTTTTACAGTAATTAACGAATTAAGAGCCAGCGGTGTCTCTATTATCTATATTTCACATAAAATGAAAGAAATTGAAGAGCTGGCAGATTCAGTTGTAGTATTAAGAGATGGTGCAACTATTGGTGATAAAATTGATATTGATGAAGTAACTTTAGATGAAATAATAAATAGAATGGTTGGCAGGGATATTGAAGATCTTTTTCCAACTAAAGATTTTGAGCGTACGGAAAAAACTCTGGAAGTAAAAAATATTTCTGTACCTGATCCATTCAATCCAGATAAAAATTTAGTTGATAATGTTTCTTTTGCTGCTTATAAAGGAGAAATTTTAGGTATATCTGGTTTAATGGGAGCAGGTAGAACAGAACTGGTCAATGCGATTTTTGGAGTCTATGGAAAGAAAAGAGAAGGAGAAATATTTTTACATGGTAAAAAGCTGGATATTAAATCTCCTGCAGATGCAATTGATAATGGAATAGCCCTGGTAACTGAAGATAGAAAAGAACTTGGATTGTTACTAGATAAAGATCTGGTTATGAATATGACTTTACCTTCAATTAAAAAATTCAGTACTCCACTGGCTGTTGATGATCATGCAGAACGTGTTGTTGCAGAAAATTTTGTTGATGAATTGAATATTAAAACTCCCAGTTTAGATGTTTTTGTAAAAAAACTGAGCGGGGGAAATCAGCAGAAAGTCGTTATTGGCAAATGGCTGATAACAGATTCTGATGTACTTATTTTAGATGAGCCAACTCGAGGAATAGATGTCGGTGCTAAAACAGAAGTTTACAGATTAATGAATCAGCTGGTTGAAGATGGTGTGACAGTAATTATGATTTCTTCGGAATTACCAGAAATCATGGGAATGAGTGACCGAATAATTGTAATGTCTGAAGGCAGGAAAACTGCTGAACTGGAAAAATCTGAGGCAGATCAGGAAACTATAATGAAATATGCAACTGGTAATAAAGGAGTTGAATAAATTTGAAGAAGTTTATTAAAAACAATGGTACATTTATAGCATTAATTTTTCTAATTATTATTTTAAGCTTTTTATCACCTTCATTTTTAAGTTCGAGAAATTTAACCAATCTGGTGCGTCAGATAACAATTAATGGAATTATAGCTGTTGGTATGACAATGGTAATCCTGCTGGCAGGTATTGACCTTTCTGTTGGTTCAGTAGTTGGTTTATCTGCAGTTACTGTAACTTTACTGATGCAGGCAGGCTTTGGAATGTGGCTTGCAATCTTAATTACTTTAGTTGGTGTTGGTGGAGTTTTAGGTTTTTTCAATGGGTTTATGAGTGCAAAATTTGATATTCATCCTTTTATCATTACTCTTGGTGTAATGACAATTGCCAGAGGTATCAGTCTTGTTTTGACTCAGGGAGTTTCAGTTCCGGTTACAAATATGACCTTTGCCAGTATTGGTAGTGGTTATATCCCTAAATTACCCTCTTTAATTATTTTGGTTATCGCTTTTATCTTAGGAATTATTGCTGTTTTCAAAACAAGTATGGAGATGAAAAAAGGAGAGAAAGTTAGAAATAAGGCAAAATTGACAGGTGGCCTGATTTTAACTACAGCAGGATTTATCTCTGGCTTTCTTATTTTTATAGGTTATCAGGGGCTTCCGATTCCAGTAGTAATTTTTGCAGTAGTCGTACTGGCAGGGGTTTATACTCTCCGCCGAACCCGTTTCGGACGCAAATTGTATGCTATTGGAGGTAATGAAGAGGTTGCCTGGTTATCCGGTATCAATATTTTAAGATCTAAAACAATGGTTTTTGTAATTACCGGTGTTTTAAGTGCTGCTTCTGGTATTTTACTTGCCTCGCGTTTAAATGGAGCCTCACCTAATTTGGGAGATGGATTTGAATTAGATGCCATTGCTTCTGTAATCATTGGTGGAACCAGTTTTATGGGTGGTGTAGGTACTATCTCAGGTACAGTTATTGGAGCCATAATCATTGGTGTAATTAATAATGGAATGAGTTTATTAGGGATCAACTCATTCTATCAGATGATAGTTAAAGGATTTATCATTATTTTAGCTGTAATGATTGATGTTTTAAACAGAAGAGAAACAGCATAACAAAAAAATTAAATACTAAATTTCTTTTAAAGATAGCTGAAGTATAAGTTTTCAGCTGTCTTTTTTCTTTTCAGATGACTTTTTATATGATAAAATAATATAAAACAGCATTAATTAAATCTGGAGAGGTTGTTATAATGAATAAAAATAATGCTCATTACAAAGAGGCAATGAATTCTATAAAGAACAATAATGTTTCAGATGCAATTGATGAATTAAAATTATGTTTGAAATTTAATTCTAAAAGTGTATCTGCACTTAATTTGCTTGGATTAGCCTATTATCTAAAATGTAGATTTGATAAAGCAGAAAAAACCTGGCTTAAAAGTCTATCAATACAAAAAGATAATAATAAGGCACGAGATTATTTAGAATTAATTACAAAAAAGGATTTTAAAGAGATAAGGCAGGAATATAAGAATATACTTTTTAACGATGAAACCGATCAGAACAAAAAAATAAAATTTTTAAAAAGATTAATAGAAAAACATGATGAGCTAATTGAACCTTATGTTATTTTGGGACTTTTATATAAAAAAGAAGAAAATTATGAAGAAGCTTTAAAATATTTTTATCAGGCATATGATTTAGATAGCGGCAGTGAAAATATAAAAAAATATATAATGCATTGCGAAAAAGAAGACAAGAACAGCAGTGCCTTTAATTTAAAATCTCAAACCAATAAAAAAAGTGCACTGATTGCAGGAATTATTGCAGTTTTTTTGTTTGCTGTTTTTCTCAATCTGAGTGGATTAAGTCCTCTGCATTGGATTGAAAGTAATATTCAGGGATTTGAATTTGCAGGATCAGAAAATGAGTCAGCCGGTTCGGATTCGGAGACTAATACTGAGGCTAATCTTAATAATAATTCTTCAGAACAAAAAGCAGATGAAGATAATAATCAAGTTGAAGAAAATAAAAATAGTGAGAATAAAGAAAATG
>JBKHDA010000103.1:0-5075 GCA_046541575.1 Halanaerobium sp.
CCATACAGTTAAAATTTATGTATGGGTACACTCTTTGTTTTAGCAATACATTTTTATTTTTGAAAGAGATAATGACTGATAAACCAATCATCACCATCATTATATCCAAAAAATTCAGCTGAGGATATAAAAAATAGCCGCCAGTAATTCCACCACTTTTCAGCCTGTTCCTGCCCATAAGTTGATTCTAAAATAGGATAAATCTCTTCCTTTTTTTGATCCATTATCTGCAGCCAGGCTTCTAAAGTCTTTTGGTAATGGCTGCCCGAAACAGCCCACTGTTTCTGCAATTTTAAATTGCCGCTGAAATAATGAAGCAGATCCTGGCTGGGCATTGTCCCTCCACTAAAAAAATAACGGGCCATCCAGTCAGTTTTTTTGCTGTCCTGATAGGTAAAAGGATAGTTCTGATGAGAAAATATATGAACAAATAATTTTCCTTCTGCAGTTAAAAAACCACTTATTTTCTGCAACAGCTTCTGATAATTACGCATGTGTTCAAACATTTCTACAGAAAGCACCCGCTCAAATTGTGCCTCAGTTTTAAAATTATTAATATCTGCTTTAACTGCCCTTAAATTATCAATCTTATTTTGAGCTGCCAGCTTATTTATATAATCAATCTGAAGGCTTGAATTAGAAATTGAAATTATTCTGGAATCCGGAAACTTTTTGGCCAGATAAAAAGAAAGTGAGCCCCAGCCGCAGCCAAGCTCTAAAATATTCTGTCCATTTTTTATTTGAGCTCTTTTAACAGTCAGCTCCAGCATCTCATCTTCTGCGCGGTCAAGCCTCTGCTGCAGATCAGACTGCTTTTTTAATTTTTTATAATTTAAGTCATCTGACCAGTAACAGCAGCTGTATTTTAAGTTTCGCCCCAGAATTTTTTCAAAAAACTGAGGTGGTAACTCATAGTGCTGTTCATTTGCAGCTTCTGTTTCCACAGCAATTGGCTGCTTTTTCAGCTGAGCAATAAAGTTATTGAGATATTCGAATCTTTCTTCTACAGATAATTTATTCTGCTTTTTGATTCTTTTTTTGATAAGCCTTCTAATTCCTCTTCTCAATAAAAAGTCCGGTACTGTTCCACGAGCCAGCAATTTATCTAAATTCAAAAATACCACCTCATTTAGATCGATTTTGACTATAAATTATATTTGATCAACATGAATGTCACATCATCAACTTCTCTTTTATTTTTATATTTTATCTATTTTAATCAACAAAATTATTAATCTTATCGAGAAATTCCTGACCGTAGCGGGAAAATTTAACTTCTCCTACTCCACTAACCTCAAGCATTTCTGCTCTGTTTTCCGGCAGTATTCTGCACATATCTTTTAGGGTGCTGTCATGAAAAATGATATAGGGAGGAAGCTCTTCTTTTTGAGAAATCTCTTTTCTCAGATCTTTTAAAATAATTAAAAGTTTACTATCTTCACTGATCTTCTGCTGTTCCTTTTCTATTCTTTTTTCAACTTTAAGCTCACCATTTAAAATTTGATAGGACTTTTTATTCAACTTTAAAAGTGGATATTTAGCTCCCGACTGACTTAGATAATCATCAGCAATCAGCAGATTAATTAGATTTTTTATTTCCTTAATCGTATAATCAGGCATAATTCCATAAGTTGAAAGCTGATCAAAGTTTGATTCTAATATCTTCTGACTTTTAGAACCGGCAAGCACTTTTGCTGTAACTGTAATTCCCCAGCGCTGGTCAAGCCTGTAAACACAGGATAAAATTTTTTGAGCTTCTACTGTGATATCCTTCAGCTCCCGCTGATCATTACAGCTGCTGCAGTTATTACAGACTGCAGGGACTTTGCTGTCCCCAAAATAATTTAAAATATATGAGCGCAGACATTTACTTGTGTGACAGTAATCCACCATCTGCTGTAATTTTTTTAAATGTTCTTCTTTTCTTTTAGTTGAAGATTCAACCTGATCAATTAAGAATTTTTGAATATGTTTATCTCCGGGAGAATAAAGCAGAATACAATCTGCAGCCTCTCCATCTCTTCCTGCACGTCCTGCTTCCTGATAATAGGACTCCATATTTTTAGGCATATTGTAGTGAATCACATAACGCACATTTGATTTATCTATTCCCATCCCAAATGCATTTGTAGCAACTACAATTTTAATCTTATCATAAATAAAATCTTCCTGGGCAGCAGTCCTCTGCACTTCAGAAAGCCCGGCATGATAGCGATCAACATCATAATTCAGACTTGAAAGCAGCTCATAGATTCTATTGACCTCTTTTCTGGTGGCAGCATAAATTATCCCCGGCTGCTCTGAGTTAACTTTAAGATAATCCTTTAAAAACTGATCCTTATCTATACCCTTACGCAGTTTGAAGCTCAAATTAGCTCTATCAAAACCAGTTGAATAGATTTTAGGGTCTTTCATTTTAAGCTGAGTGCTGATATCTTTTTTAACAGCCGGAGTTGCTGTCGCAGTAAAGGCAGTTAAAATAGGACGAGGATTTAAGCTTTCTACAATCCGAGAAATATTTAAATAACTCGGTCTGAAATCATGTCCCCACTGGGAAACACAGTGCCCCTCATCAACTGCAATCATAGCTATTTCAAGCTGCTGCAGCAGATTAAGAAAGCGGGAAGAATTTAGCCTTTCCGGAGCAATATAAAGCAGTTTGTATTTTCCTGATGCGGTTTCAGCAAGCCTCTGCTGCAGCTGCTGACTGCTGATTGAGCTGTTGATATAGGCTGCTTTGATACCCATCTCCTTGAGAGCATCAACCTGATCTTTCATCAGTGAAATTAAAGGTGAAATAACTATTGTTACTCCTTCAAAAACAAGAGCTGGAATCTGATAGCAGAGTGATTTGCCGGATCCGGTCGGCATTACCGCCACCGTATCTCTCTTATCCAAAATGCTCTCTATAACCTCTTTTTGCCCCTTTCTGAAAGAATTAAAACCATAATATTTTTCCAGTATCTCTTCAATATCTGCAAACATAAAAAATCCTTCCTGCTGATAAAATTTTGATTCAGCAATCTTTATTTTGAAATTAATTAATCCTTTATAAAAATTTCGTAATCTCTGCCCTTTACAGTTAAACCCGAATAATAGTATTCATCATGAGCATTATTGATTATCAGATTATATCTGCCGCGGCGGGCATGATAAATATCATCGGTTAGAGTTATTATTTCTAAAGGCTGGTCACTTGAATTTTTTCTCAAATTAATTAATTCATCCAGTTTTTCTTTAAGATCATACTTAAAATAATCATTCCAGTAAATTACAGCTGGATTATCCTGAAAAAGAATATAAGCATATCCTAACTCTTTATTGGTGATGATTGCATCTTTATTAAAATCTCGTTCTTCTCTTTCTATATCATGATTGGAAAGAAAATTGACTTTATTTTTCTTGGAAATACTTTCTATACTGCGAACCGGAAAAAAAGGATCCATACACATTTCCTTAATACTGTAATAAAGAGGAAAATTAAATAAATTTAAATTACTGTGCTCAATAAACTCCTGTAATGTCCGATCATCACCATTCCAGTATTCACCCACCATAAAGGTGTTTTCTCTAAATTCATCTGCAAATTCTTTGGCAAAATCCCAGCGCATATCTTTTAAATTATCAAGTCTAAAACTGTCAAAACCTATTTCATTCTGCAGCCATTTAGCCCAATTTATAAGTTCTTTTTTCATATATTCATCATCAGAATAATAACAGATTGTTTCACCAAAGCTGTTGCGGCTCTTGCAGCCCCCACATTCATGACAAAAATGCTGGTAATTTTTAGGAAAGTAATTTTCTTCAAATCTGGTATATGTTTTTTCCTTTAAATATGGATTCCATTCTTTTTTCCCACCCAGCATATGTCCTAAAACAAGGTCTGCCATCACTTCTACTTTATTATTGTGTAATTTATTTATTAATTTTTTTAAAGTATTTCTAGTGCCAAATTTAGAATCTAAATTATAATGTTCCTTGATATCATAACCCATCGAATTTTCTTTATTCATACCTCTGGATGGAGGCGGCAGCCAGACTGTATCAAAACCTTTGACTGCAATCTCATCAGCAATAGCTGCTATTTCTTCCCACCAGTTATCAAGACAATTCCAGTAAAAAGCCTGTAAAATCAACATAAATTTTTCTCCTAGTATAAGTTAGCTTTAATTTTTATAATAATTATTAACGTTTAATTATTATAACATAAATTTCAACAAATAAACAGAAAAACCTCAATCCAGCTTTTAACTCGATTGAGGTTAGTAAAATAAATATTCAAAACAGCATTTTTATTTAAACACTCTCAGGCAATATTAATTTTATATTTTTTAAAAACAGAGTTCAGCTCTGCCATCTTTTTTTCAGAAGGAGGCTCAACAGCAGCCAGCTTATATTCCAGCCCTAAATTTTCCCATTTGTGTTTTCCCAATTCATGATAGGGCAGAAGCTCAATCTTTTCTATATATTTTTTCTGCTGCAGAAATTCTGCAAATTTTTTCATCTCTTCCAGATCATCTGTAATTCCCGGCACAATGACCTGACGCACCCAGTAGGGCTGTTTTTCTTTTTCCAGCATTTCAACTATATTTAATGTTTTCTGGTTGCTGACTCCGGTTAATTCCTGGTGAATCAGATCATCCATCGTTTTAATATCTAAAAGTACCAGATCTAAATAAGGGAGCAGTTTTTTGAACTCTTCCACTTCGACAAAACCAGAAGTGTCAACTGCTGTATGCAGACCTTCTTTTTTTGCCTTTTTTAAGAGATCCAGTGTGAATTCTGGCTGCATTGCCGGCTCACCACCGGAAATTGTGAGTCCACCACCTGAGCGCTCAATGTATGGTTTAATCTTTTTGATTTTTTTGATCAAAGAATCTGTTGAAACCTTTTTCCCTTCTTTTAACTTCCAGGTGTCAGGATTGTGGCAGTACTGACAGCGCAGGGGACAGCCCTGAGTAAAAACAACAAAGCGGATTCCTGGTCCATCAACTGTACCCATACTTTCAGTAGAATGAATATATCCTTCAGCCATAATGACCTCCTTTTATTGATGGTACCGGGTACTTGGAAAT
>JBKHDA010000104.1:0-4984 GCA_046541575.1 Halanaerobium sp.
AAAAAGAGGTGTTAATTATGAACACTGTAAACATTGATATCTTAAAGTCTGTTTCAAAAAAGAAGAGAAAAAATTATAATCAGGAATTTAAAAAGTTAAAAAAAGGTGATCGCTCAGAAGATACTATTCACAATGCTCGTGTTGCTGCTCGAAGATTAAATGCTCTGCTGGAAACGATCTCAATAATTAGTAATTCTCCTGCTGATAAAAAGCTGAAAAGGAAAATAAAAAATAGCAGAAATAAACTGGGAGGAACTCGAGATATTCAAATCACAAAAAACTTTTTGATTAATAATAAGGAAGATTTAATTAACTTTGATTTTGATTTATTTGAAGATTTTTACCATCAGGCTCAAAAAGAATCTTTAAAAGAGGCTGAACAATTTATTAAAAATTTTAAGAGAAAAAAAATGAATAGAAAATTAAAAAAAGTGGTTGAGAAATATTTTAAAAACAGCCCCCAAAAAATCTCACTGGCAAATATATTCCATAAAATAAAAGATGAAAAAGAACTGATTCTTTCAGAATTTGATTTATTAAACAGAAATGATAAATCCAGTTTTCATCAGCTTAGAAAAGATCTTAAAAAGCTGAGATACAAGCTGGAAATTCTAAATGAAATAAATGTTGGTGACTACAATATTGATAACTATAAACAATTCCAGGATGATCTTGGTCAGATTCAGGATATTGTAGTAATTAAAGAAATTTTAAATGATAGATCTAAAGCAGCCAAAAGTAAAAATGATCTTATAAAGCTGAATGAATTTCTTGATAACAAGCAAAATAAATTAATCGATAAAGTGATCAATAATCATTATCTCTTCCTTGAGATGATGGAAAAAATATAAAATAATTAACATTTAAAGTTATAATTAATTAAATTAACAAACTTTTCTATGACTAAAGGATCAAATTGAGTGCCTGAAGATAGTTTTAATTCGTCAATAATCTCAGAATCTGTCATCGCATCTCGATAATTTCTCCCATATTTCATAACATCATAGGCATCTACAACAGCAATAATTCTGGCAATTAAAGGAATCTCTTCTCCAGCAATTCCTAAAGGATAACCACTTCCATCCCACCATTCATGATGAGTTAAAATTCCTTCTGCTACTGTAATTAAATTTAGTGAATTATAGGCAATCTGAAAACCCGCCATTGGATGTTCTTTAATCTTAATCCACTCCTTATTATTCAAAGGTCCTTTTTTATTCAAAATTGTTTTATCGATAATTACTTTTCCTAAATCATGCAGTTCAGCTAAAAGTAAAAGCTCCCTCAATTGGTCTCGCTCAAGTTCAAATTCTATTCCTAGTTTTAGAGCAGGCATTTTTAATCTCTGGCTGTGCTGATAGGTGTCTGGATCTGTATTCCTAATAATTTTTTTTAAAATATCTGCATAATTATTATCAAATTTTAAATTTTTAGCATAATTTATATTCTGCATTATTGATATTTTTCCTCCTGTCTTTAATAAAATTACTGCCTGATATTTCTTTTACTTTTTTCTTTAATTCAGCAGCTCTATCACTAATTTCCAGATGATTTTTTAACTCTCCCTCTTTATTTGAAATTACTGCAATCGAAATTGAAGTCAGAGGAGCATTAATAATTTGATGCTGCCGGTCAAGACAGACTATATAACCTCTGAGCAAGTCTTCGTTTTTAAAAAATCTTCTGATACCTCGATCAAATTCTCTGATTATTATTTCTGCCAGATATTCATCATATTCAGCATCAGTAACCATTACAAAATCATCGCCCCCAATATGTCCGACAAAGGTACTGCCCATAATCTTTTGCGCACAGTCTTTAAGAACTTCTGCAGTATAATTAATTACCTCATCACCCTTACAATAACCATAACTATCATTATATGCTTTAAAATTATCGAGATCTAAATATAACACAGAAAACTTTTCTCCTTTTTTTATTCTTTCCTTAATTTCTGCTTCAATTGTTAGGTTTCCAGGCAGTCCGGTTAAAGGATTAGCATTTCTGGCAGTTTTCACTTTTGCTTCTGAAACTTCAATTAATAAATCTTTGATTGAAAGTATTCCATAATAGTAATTGTTTTTAGTAATAATAATTGAATCATATATCTTATCCTGTGAACGCTTCATAGCGAGCTTTGAAGCTTTGTAAATCGATTCTTCAAAATCCAAAATTAACGGCTCTGAATCCATTACTGCATCAACTTTCTTTTGCATATAAAGATTGTAACCAAATCTGCTGCCCAGGCGATAAAAAAGTTTATCCCGCATCACAAGTCCTGCTGTTTTTTCATTTTTGAGTACAACTATACTCTGAATATTATTCAGATTAAAGATATCTACCAGATTTTTTGTTCTGGCAGAAATCTGCACTGTAATTCCTTTATTCTCTCTACAAATATCTCCGATTTTTATTGATTTCATTAATTTCACCTACTCTTAAGCAAACTCATTAAAATTATTTTTACTGCAGACTAATGAATTATATCTGTTCAATAAATTTTAAAAAACTATAATTATATCTTAACTAAATCATATCATTTAATTATTACAGTATTGTAAATTGCAAATTAACAGCCTGTAAATAATTTTCTGAAAATGTTAACTGCTTTTTAGAAATTTAAAGCAGAATCTTGTAATATGAAAAATAGAAAAGATAATTAAACCTTGCTTTAAAAAATATAGGGGGTAATAGATATGAAAAAGAAAGTGCTTTGGCTGAGCCTAATAGTTGTTTTGATTTTTTCACTTTCAGTTCAGGCGCAAATTGAAGTTGGTGAGTTTCCTCAGGATGTGGAAGATGAATTTGTTCTGGAACCGGAGGCGGTCAATGTTGAAGTCTGGCAGCAGAATTTGAATGTTCCCTGGGAACTGATTTTTCTACCTGACAGCGACAGAGCTCTGGTTACGGAAAGAGATGGACAGGTAAAACAGATTATTGATGGGGAACTGCAGTCAGAAAATTACCTGGAACTTGATATTGATTCCCGTGGTGAAGGTGGTTTAATGGGGATGGCCCATCATCCTGATTTTCCAGAAAGACCCTATATCTATCTGATGTATACCTACACCAGCAGTGGAGAATTATATAACAGGGTTTCCAGATTTACAGATGAAGATGATCAGGCAGTGGAGGAAGAGATTATTATTGATGAAATACCGGCAGGAAATAATCATAATGGCGGCAGAATTGCCTTTGGTCCTGATGGAATGCTCTATATTACAACTGGAGAAACTTTCACCCGAGAAATTGCTCAGGATCGAGACAATCTGGGTGGGAAAATTCTCCGATTAACTCCTGATGGAGATATTCCAGAGGACAACCCTTTTGAAGACTCTCCTGTCTACAGTCTTGGACACCGCAATCCTCAGGGTATTGACTGGCATCCGGAAACCGGTGATCTGTTTATTTCTGATCACGGTCCTTCTGGTGAAGATGGCTTAAGAGCAAAAGATAGAATTAAAGTAGTGGAAGCGGGAAGTAATTTTGGCTGGCCTGATAAAATAGGTTATTTTGAAGATGGAGAATATGCCAATCCTTTAATTATGTGGGAAGAGACTGTTCCTCCCTCTGGAATGACCTTTTATCGCGGAGATTTGTATGTAGGAACTTTAAGCAGTGAGTCTCTGGTTAGAATTGGACTAAATAGTGCAGATGATGAATATGATGTAGAGAGTATTGAGCATCTCTTTAATGACGGCAGTGGTAACGCAGATTATGGTCGGATTAGAAAAGCTGTTGTGGGACCTGATGATTATCTTTACTTTTTAACCAATAATCGAGATGGTAGAGGCAGCCCCAGAGACAATGATGATAAGATTTTGAGATTTAAAATAGAAGAATAAGCACAGCAAAAGTTTAATTTTAAAGCAAGGTAAAAAGAGCACTGCCCCACTGAGTTGAGAATTTCATCTTCCAGCTGGATATGATAAAATAAAAGAAAGAACAAAAAATTTTAGAGAGGTGAGTAAATGATGAATTCTCAACTCAAAAAGGCAGTCCTTAATCACAGGCAGCAGGAAATTGAATCTTATCTCCAAGAATTAAAAAATGATCCAGGCTTTTCGCTGGTTTCGCTAATCGAAGAATTACTGGACTTGATGCTGATGGAATGCAGTCTGCGCTATGGAACTTTTCATTTTGTCAAAATGAGTCTTTTTTTGAGAGAACTTTCGCAGAAAAACTATTTTCCCAGAAAAGCTGAGCTTGAAATTGCCAGAGTGGTAGTACTTGGATTATCTGAAAGACATTTTATTAATCTTAAAGCAGACAGCGGTGGTTATAAAGAAAAAGAAATAGATCAAATAACTTATGATAAACTGGCCGAAGAAATAAACAACGGAAACTCACATAATGCTTTCTATTATGCACTTGGAATTTTAGAACATCAGCCAGCAAAACTAAAAGAATATCTTTTGAACCTCGGCATGGAAAGAATTCCAGACAGCCTGGGCCACAGTATCAGCTGCTTCTTCCCCGTTATGAGAGATCTGGTCAATCATCATAAAGATATTTCAGCAACTGCTGTTTTAAGCTATATTATGTATTTAAGCCGCTACAGCTATCAGGGACAATATAATACTGATCAGAAAAAACGCGAAAAGCCCTCTTTTGAAGAGCTAGAGGACTTAGGATTAAAAGCAGCTTCCGGCAGTGGTATAGTTAATCTGCACCATATGATTACCTACTATACTTTTTTCATGCTGGAAGAAAGTTCTTTTTATCCTGAGCTGCCGCCCTACAGCATTTTAGAAAATTACTTTGGCAGTAAAGAAATTGATCAGAAGCGCCTTAACCTGACTGAAACAAATGAATCAGAAACTATAACTGCAGCAGATTATCAGCAGTTTAAAAATAATTTTTCTCTAACAAATTATAACGAAGATTTAGATTTTCTTTTTTACAATTTAGATGAGAATTATAAAGAAACTGTTAATTATCTCCACAGACTTTTTGCTGAATATTATAACCCCAGCTGGAATCC
>JBKHDA010000105.1:0-4923 GCA_046541575.1 Halanaerobium sp.
TTTTTGCAGTAATTCATTTAAAGCCATTATAATCTCCTCCTAACAATCTATTCTGTTTAATCACTTCTCTTTCCACAAGTGTAATATTTTAACACCTCTATTCTTAATATTATCAAAAAGGTAAATCAAAATCATCATTTTTTTACCAAGTTCCAAATAAACAAAAAAATCTTTTTCTGCTAACTCAGTTATTTTCTTTGGGACTACAACTGGACCTAGCTCTTCTCCCCCCTCCATGTAATCTCTTACCCATAATTTACCGGACTTTATTTTTGCAATTGCATAATTACCTTTTACATAAGAATTATATTTATTAAATTCATTTTTGATTGACTCATCATAAATTAAATCAGATAACTCGGCTGCTTTAGGAAGGCTATCCTTATTACATTACTGTAATCATTATATGTTCGCTTACTTAACCTGTCATCCTGATCTGATAAAAAATCATTCAATATTTTCTTTAAGTTATCCATCTATTAAAACTCCTTTTTAATCCTCTTTAATAAATGTCGCTATTTTTTCTAATATTTATAAGAAGTCGGTTATTTATCTAATACATTTATAGAAAATATAATATAAGATAAAACTATGATTTTAGCTCAGACTTTATCTTTTCCAAATCCATAATATTCTGCTAATTATTTAAAAGATTATCTGAATGAAATCGATCATTTAATTCAAATTTTCTAAGCTGTCTGAAATAATAAGAAAAAAGCCTGTCAGTTAGTAACCGCAGGCTCATTATAACATAGACAACTATATTTTAATAATCCAGCTCCAGGCCCAATCCAACTTCCTTAATCTCCACTACCTGAGCCAGTTCTATTTTGGTCTGCTACAGTTTCCCAGCTGCTTCGAAAATTTGAATCCCCTTTAGAATTTCAGCTAAATCAAGACTGCCGTGCGGACGATCAATCTTTTTCCAGATACTTTCTGAAACCGCATCTATTTTTAAAGAAACCCAGTCTGCAGATTTTAGTTCTTTTCTGACCTCTGCTTCAGTAATTAAAGAGGCATTAGAAATCACAGCAGTTTTAAAACCAAATTCTTTGATCCTCTCTAGAGCTCTGCCCCAATCTTCTGGATGGTACTGGACCGAAAATTTTCATCTTGATCTCTCCTAACTGATTTAATTAGAAAAATACTGAAATAATTCTTCGAAATTCGAAAGTTTTTCCCTGGCCTGCAGCAGATGGTGATAAATCATTCAGCTATCTCTACAACTTTATCAATAAATAAAATTCCATTTAAATGATCAATTTCATGCTGAATTGCCCTTGCTTCCAGACCTTCTGCCTCAAATTCAATTTCATTAGCTTTGCGGTCTAAACTTCTAACTTTTATTTTTTCAGATCTAATTACATCTCCAGTTTCACCAGGAATGCTTAAACATCCCTCTTCCCTCATTGTTTTTCCCTCTTCTTTAATAATCTCAGGGTTAATTAAAACAATTTTATTACCTTCACGAATATCAACTACTGCAATTCTTTTTAAAATACCTACCTGGGGAGCAGCTAAACCGACTCCATCTTCAGCATACATTGTCTCAAACATATTATCTATTAAGTCATTTGTTTTTTTAGTTACTTCATCTATTTTGTTTGTCTTACTTCTTAAAACTGGATCACCAATTTCCCTAATTTGCATAAGACTCATATTATCTAACTCCTCTCTGATTTCTATCTTAATTATTAATCAATGGAATTGAAATTATAGTTTAAAAGAAAAGCTCTTTCCAACTCCTCCAGCCACTACCTTATCTTCAAAGACAGAATTTATTCTGGCAGCTGCTTTAAAACCGGTACAATGCAGGGGAGCCAATAAATCAAAATCCAATTCCTTTAAATATTCAATGATATCATCAATTCTTTCCAAATCGGCATGGATCAAATGCATTCCACCAATAATAGCTGCAATTTTCTGACCTGCTGTCAACTTTTTAATATGTTTTAAAGTATTAATAACTCCGCTGTGGCTGCAGCCTAATAATACTACTATTCCCTCTTTTGTTTCAATAAATGAAGCTTGATCATCCTTAAATTGATCTACCTTCAGCTCATCATTTATTTTAACCTTATAATCAGATCTTATAATTTCCTCTCTATTATCAACCGCAATTTCTCCCGTCATCCAGAGCCCATCAGCTACCTCTTTAGCTTTATTAACAGGAATAAAGTTTTCAACATCTGCTCTAGTTATGTTCATTCCTCTATAGGTGATGCCAGAACTCTTTTTAGAATATTTAGGAAGAAAAATATCAGAATGTCCATATAATTTTAAATCAGACCTTACTTTAAGTAATTTTTTGAGTCCATTAGCATGGTCATAATGTCCATGGCTTAATAAAATCCCATTAAGTTCCTCTATCTTAATTCCCAGCTCCTTTAAATTATTATCAAGCACCAGGCCCTGACCAGTATCAAATAAAAATTGCTTATTCCCAACTTTAATCCAGAAAGACAGTCCATGCTCAGCCAATAACTTTTCTTTATAAACACTATTTTCAGCTATTATTTTAATTTCCACTTGCTTATCCATAACTATACTCGCTCCTCTTTAAGAATTTCCTCCTTAAGACTAGTTAATATATTTTGATGAATTAAACTTGAAATTATTCCCCCGAATAATTAATTTTGAAAACCATAATAATTAATTATCTATTTTTTATTATTATAAGAAATCTTTTAATAGTATTATATCCCTCTAATAAGCATATGTCAAAAACTGATTCAAATAAGAGATGATTGCTAACATAAAAAGCCCCGACTGCATACTTATTTTCTACTCCAGGATCTAAAACACTCTTTAAAGTAACTAATGACATTTTCTAGACCTCCTTAATCATTTTCAAGGTTTCTTTTTTTGTTTTTATACCTGTTGAAGCTCCTATTTTTTGAACTGCAAATGCTCCAACCCCATTAGCAAATTTACATGTTTTTTCTAATGCCCATTTTTCTGCCAGATCTGCTAAAAAACCAGCAGCCCAGGCATCTCCGGCTCCAGTTGTATCTTTAACCTCTACTGAAAATGAAGGTACTCTAAATTTTTGTTCCTTATTTGCCAGATAACAACCTCTAGCACCTAATTTTATTCCAATATTTTTTACACCTTGATTAATAAAAAATCTGCTATTTCTTCTTCATTTTCAAGCTCAGATAGTTCAACTGCTTCTTCATAACTTGGCAAAAAATAATCGATATATTGCAGAGAATCTTCCAATAGTTCCAGCCAGCGTCCATTAGAATCCCAGGCAGTATCCATTGTTGTTATCAAATCCATACTTTTAGCTCTTTTTAAAAATTTTGCTGACTCTTCACCATTTTGATATCAATTTAAATTTTAAAAACTAATCATGCCCAATAATTTTAGAATCAATTAGTAGAAAATAATCATTAAAATGCAGATTGCATTTTTAAAAAGCGCTGTCCCTTTAAGAACAGCACTTTTATAATTATTTAGTTTTGTAATCAAAATTGATATTAATATTTCTCTTTAATTTCTGATTATTTTTTGCTATTATATAATTGAAATAAAGGTCTATCAGTACTAAATATAGAGATTAAAAGATTTGATAAATTTTTAATCTCAGGAAAGGAGGCTTAAATTTATGGAAAAGGAACTGGTTATTAAATCTGCCTTTGAAGATGGTGGTTTTATCCCGGAGGAATATACAGCAGATGGAAGAGATATCTCTCCTCCGCTGATAATTGAAAACATTCCAGCAGAAGCTGAAACTCTGGCTGTAATAGTTGATGATCCAGATGCTCCAGCGGGAACTTTTACCCACTGGCTGATCTGGAATATTCCGGCAGATCTCAGTCAAATTTCAAAAAACATTGAAAGAAAAGAAAATGTCAAAGGACTCAATGGAGCCTCACAGGGTAAAAATGATTTTAATGAACTAGGTTATAGGGGGCCGGCCCCACCCAGTGGTGTTCACACCTACAGATTCTATGTTTATGCTTTAGATGCTCAGCTTGATTTAGAAGCTGGTGCTGACAAAGAAACACTGCTCAAGGCAATGGAAGGTCATGTACTGCAGAAAGCTGTTTTAAAAGGTGAATATGCACGCTAATCTGCAAAATTTAAGGCACCTGAATTTATCAGGTGCCTTTTCTTTTTCATTTTGACTCTTGCTAGACTACTTAAATTAAAAACAAGTCCAAAGCAAAAATTGTAAATTTTTAAGAAACACTGCAACCGAAAAATCTAGTAATCCCATTAAATCTTTGATAAAATAAAAATGTGATCACTTGACTTTATAAGCTCCTTATATTTAACAGTCAATTATAATTTCTGAGGTGATTAAATATGAAAGAAGCAATGCTTTATGAGAAATTGGATGATCAGAAGGTTAAATGTGCTGTCTGCAGCCACAGATGTGTGATTAAAGAAGGAACTAGAGGTCTCTGTCGAGTAAGAGAAAATCAAGCTGGAGTGCTTTATGCTCTTAATTACGGAAAGGCAGTTGCTGCTAATATTGATCCTATTGAGAAAAAACCCCTCTATCATTTTCTCCCGCATACAAAGGCCTTTTCAATCGGTACTGAAGGTTGTAATATGAAGTGCAGCTGGTGCCAGAACTGGAGAATATCTCAGCGTCCAGATCCGGATAAAGCTGTAAATGGTAGAAATCTACCTCCAGAAGATGTGGTTGAGCAGGCACTGAATAACAACTGTAAGTCAATAGCTTATACCTATACTGAACCAACAATTTTCCTGGAATATGCACTAGACACTATGAAGATTGCTCATGAAAAGGGACTTAAAAATGTCTGGGTGAGCAACGGATATATGACTAAAGAAACTCTGGATGAAATAATTCCTTATCTTGATGCAGCAAATATTGATTATAAAGGACCCGCGGAATTATATAAAAAATACACAGGTTCCCGCTTAAATCCGATTAAAGAAAATCTA
>JBKHDA010000106.1:0-4804 GCA_046541575.1 Halanaerobium sp.
ATAAACTTAATTCTATATTTTTATACAAGAAAATATAAGCCTGCAGATTACTATAACTTATCTTAAAAGTTCTGCTTTTAAAAGACCATACAACAAATCATGGTCACTTACATAAAGCTCTTTACTATTAATATATTCTAAAATATCTCTCAAAATAATTAAACCACTTATTATAATATCAGCTCTTTTAGGCTGCAGTCCTTTTATTTCTTTTCTTTGTCTTAAATTAAGACTACTTAATTTATCTATAATTTGATTAAGTTCAGACTCTGATATTTTTAAATTTTCTATCCGGTTACTGTCATAATCTTCCATCCCCAGTTTGACTGCTGCTAAGGTTGTTATTGTACCACCTACACCCTTTACCTGAAAATTTTTGTTGAATTTCAATTTTGCTTTCAATAATTTTTTAACATAATTGTCAATTTCATTTATTTCAGCATTATTAATTTTTGCTTCTGGATTGGAAATAAACTTCTCTGTCATTCTTACACAGCCAAGATTCAGGCTTTCAAATTTAATTTCTTTAGCCTCCGGCCAGATAAATTCAGTGCTCCCACCACCTATATCGATTAATAAAAAATTATCCTCTAAATTAGAAGCCGCACCTAAATAATTTAATTCTGCTTCTTTTTTGCCGCTTATTATTTCAAGTTCAAATCCCAGCTCAGAAATACGGTCACCCAGGAGTTCAGAATTATCAACATCTCTAAGTGCACTTGTACCTACAATTCTGGTTTTTTCCACCTGATAATCATCAATAATAGAGCTGTATTTTTTTAAAGCTTTCAAAACGCGTTCAACAGCAGCTTCTTTTAATTTTTTATTTTGATCTACACCCTCTCCCAATCGGGTGATTTCTAATTTTCTTGTTAAAATAGCAAAAGAGTCTCCTGATTTTTTTTCTCCAATTAATAAACGACAGGAGTTAGTTCCTATATCAACTGCAGCTGCTCTCACATTGATCAATCCTTTCCTTACAAATCTTACATTCTTCAGGCCAATTCAATTTTGTAAAAACAATTTTACCCACCGGATTAATTTGATCTACCAGATAATCAGCAAGATGAGTATGTAAACATTTTATGCCTTTTTTATCTTTAATCCCACCAACACCTGATTTAATCAGAGTTTTATATAAATCTTCAGAAATATTTTTAGCTTTTTGAAGCTGTTCTGAAGATAATAACTCTATTCTCCTGGCAGCATATTTTTTATGCGCTTTTTCCATTAAATTTTTAAAGTCATGATCAGTGCTCAATCTTTGGCCAAGTTCGGAAATCAAATTGCTTTCTGCCTCCAGACGATCAACCTCATAGTTTAGGTAAGGACAGCTCAGCCAGTAAATAGTCGGCGCTGCAATATTTTCGCTAAATGGATTTACTTTAATCACTGCTGGAAAATCAAAGGGACAATATTTAATAGTCTCCAAAAAATTATTTATTTTTCTATCTAACTGCAGCTCTACAATTTTCTGATCATTCATAATTACTGCTCCCTCTGAAATATTTATTATATATTTTCTCTATTAAAAAGAGAAAACACCCCTTAAACGAATTAAAGGATGTTTAAAAAGTCAATAAAATTGGCAAATATTTACTTAGAACTTCCGCCGTTCTTTGCCTCTCTGCTTTTTAGATCTTGCTGACGTTCACTGCTCTGCTTCAAGAAACGGTCCATTTTTTCTTCAAAGGACATCTCTGGAGCATGATCAATTCTGTCATCTGGATCCTCTAATTGTTTGATGGAAAGGCCAATTTTCCCGTCATCATCAACATTAATAACCTTAACCTTAACTTCGTCTCCTTCTTTAAGGAAATTACTAATGTCTTTTACATAAGTATTAGCAACCTCGGAAATATGAACCAGGCCAGTTTCTCCACTTTCCAATTCAACAAAAGCACCAAAATTTGTTATCCCTGTAACTTCTCCTACAACTATACTTCCAACTTCAATGGACATGCTTAAAAAATTCCTCCCTAGATATTAATATTGTACTCATTATAACTTAATTAAGCCAGAGCTGTCAAATTTATCGGCTAAAATTTTCTAGAATTTTAAAGTTAAAGAAATTCTACCCCGCTTTTGGTCAACATCCATCACTTTTACCTCTATATTCTGACCAATTTCGACAATTTCGAATGGATCACTGACATACATCTGACTCATCTCAGAAATATGAAGCAGTCCATCCTGTTTTAAACCAATATCAACAAAGGCTCCAAAATCTACTATATTACGAACCTTTCCTTTGAAAATCATCCCGGGCTCAATATCTTCTATCTTTAATATATCTTTTCTGAAGATTGGTGCTGGCATAGAATCACGCGGATCACGCCCCGGCTGTTTTAAAGCAGCAACTATGTCTTTTGCTGTAGGCAGACCAATCTCTAAATCAGAAGCAGTTTTTACTAAATCAATCTCCCTTAATTTTTCTCTAAGCTGTTCAAGCTTTTCTTTATCTCTAATATCTGCAGCCAGATAATCAATGTTTTCTAATATTTTTTCTGCTGCCTGATATGACTCCGGATGAATTGGAGTTAATGCAAATGGATCCTCTTTCGAATCCAGACGAATAAATCCGGCAGCCTGCTCGTAAGTTTTTGGTCCAAATCCATAAACTTCAAGCAGCTCTTGTCTTTTTTCAAATTTTCCATTTTGATTACGGTGCTCAATTATTTTTTCTGCATTATTTGAACTAATACCTGCAACATAGGTTAAAAGAGCAGCTGAAGCAGTATTTACCTCTACCCCTACATGATTAACTGCATCTACAACTACCTCATTTAAAGCTTTTTCCAGCCGCTTTTGAGAGATATCATGCTGATACATTCCAACACCTAAAGATTTAGGATCAATTTTCACTAATTCTGCCAGGGGATCCTGAATTCTGCGGCCAATTGAAATTGCCCCCCTGATAGAAACATCTAGCTCAGGAAATTCTCTGCGGGCCAGTTTGGAAGCAGAGTAAACCGAAGCACCTGCCTCACTAACAATAGTATACTCTACATCCATTCCACCTTTTATTAGTTCTGCTACAAAAGTTTCTGTTTCCCTGCTGGCAGTACCATTACCAATTACAATTAAGTCAATCTCATGTTTTTTAACCAGTTTAGCAATCTCAGCAGCAGCCTCTCCCTCTTTATTAACCGGAGGATGCGGATAAATAGCTCCCGTTTCCAAAAGCTCACCATCTTCAGCTAAAGCTGCCAGCTTACATCCTGTTCTAAAAGCTGGATCAACAGCAAGTACTCTTTTACCTTCTAAAGGCGGCTGCATCAGCAGAGATCTTAAATTTGTTGAAAAGTTGTTTACTGCTTTTACTTCAGCTTTTTCTGTTAAATGATTGCGAACTTCCCTTTCTAAAGATGGGAAAATTAGTCTTTTATAGGCATAATCTACAGCATTTATAAGATATTGAAAGCTGCCGCTTTTTCTGTTATCAAAATCATAAAAATTATAAATCATCTCTACTGCCCGCTGATCATCAACTTCTGCCTTAACCCTCAATATATCTTCGTTTTCACCTCTATTTAATGCCAAAACTCTGTGAGGTGGGATTTTATTAATTGATTCTTTAAACTCATAATAATCCTGGTATTTACCTTCTTCATCTTCATTTTTTTGTTCAGAAGTGATTTTAGCTGTTTTGAAAACATAATTTCTTAATTTTTTACGCAGATCTGCATCGTCTGAAATATCTCCTGCAATTATATCCTCAGCCCCACTTAAAACATCCTCTGTAGTCTCCAGCTCTTTTTCTGGATCCAGATAAGTCCGAGCCAGTTCTTTTAACTCAGCTTCAGTTTTTTGTTGAGCCAGAATAAGCTCTGCCAGTGGTTTTAGGCCTTTTTCTGTTGCTTTAGCAGCTTTTGTCTGCTTTTTAACTTTAAAGGGGCGGTATAAATCTTCAACCTCCTGTAAAGTGTCAGCCTTTTTAAGTTTATTTAAGACTTTTTCATCTAATTTATCCTGTTTGTCTGCTGCTGCAGCAACTTCATTTTTCCGCTCACTTAATCTGCGCAAATAATCAATTTTTTCTTCAATATTCCTTATTTCTTCCTCATCCAGACTACCTGTCATTTCTTTTCGATAGCGAGCAATAAAAGGAACTGTATTGCCTGAATCTAAAAGATCTACTACAGCCTTAATGTTTTTCTTTTTTAAATTTAATTCCTCTGCTGCTAAATTAAATAAATCTGACTTTATATATTCTGACATCAAAAAACTCCTTTATTTATATTTTAACTAGTCTAAATCTCTAAATCGTCATAATAATTTAATGTTAATCTTTATTAGATTCTGCTTCCTCTTCCTCTGATTCTTCAGCCTCTTCTTCAACCGGTATAAACATTTTTTCTCCAGGTTTTACCAGGCCTAATTTCTCTCTGGCAATTTCTTCTATATATTCATCACTGCTGGTGTTTTCAATTTGTTCTTTGAGCTCTTCATTTTCTGCTTCTGCTCTGGCTATTTGAGATTCAATCTCCTTAATCTCATTTTCAATTTGATTTAATTTAACCATATTTTGATAAAAATTAAAGGCAGCAATTAAAGCTATTATTATTATTATTGTAATTACCACCGGGTTTAACAAAAAATCTTTTTTCTGGCGAGGCATTATTGACTCCCCCTTTTTAAACTGATAAAGTAATGCTGATTACAATAATAATTATACTTTAAATTGAGTAATTAATCAAAAAAAAGCAGCCGAAATTAACATCCGGCTGCCTAAATAAATACAAAATTACTTTTGATTTAGCTGTCAATTAAAATAAACACTCTTCTGTTTCGGCATCAAATA
>JBKHDA010000107.1:0-4631 GCA_046541575.1 Halanaerobium sp.
TTTTAATAATCAAGCTCCAGCCCCACTCCAACTTCCTTAAGTTCCACTACCTGAGCCAGTTCTATTTTAGATTTAAGATCAGTACAGTGCGATGCATGGACAGCTTTTGGCTTTAATTTTTTAAAATAGGACTTTGTTCCCTCCAGCTGTTTTTGAGAAGGGTTCTGCAGATGAAAACCTCCAATTAGATCAATAACTTTTTCTTCCTTAAAAATACTTTTAGCTTTTTCTGTAATATTACAGATTCCTGAATGAGAACAGCCGGTGATAATGACTAATCCATGAGGACTATTATAGGCTAAAGCTGAATCTTCAACTATATAATCAGGCTCTTCTTTACCATTTTTTATAACTTTTCCAATCGGACTTTGAGCTTCAAAATCATTTTTGCGCTCAATTTCTCCTAAAAAAACCAAATTATCTGTAAGCCAAAAAGGTTCCCGGCTCAGATTCAAATCAAAATGACGGGCTGCTCTTTCTTTAGTGATTAAAGATCCAATCTGATCAATTCTTCCGACTCTTCTGGCAGCAAATGTTTCCGGATGGGTTACTAATTCTGGCTTTTTATATTCTTTACCCTCAATCTGGGCTTCAGTAAAAAGCTGAATTAAATGCTGCAGTCCCCAGCTGTGATCAAGATGGCTGTGTGAGAGCACAAGATAATCTAAATCCAGTAAGTCTATATCCATTTTGCCTGCATTTTCAATGAACAGATCCGAATAACCGGTGTCAAATAATATTTTTTTGCCGTCAGCCTCTAAGTAGTAGGAAACCCCGGGCTCTCCTTTAAAATAGCGATCAATTAGAGTATTATTTTCAACTAGAACTTTTAATTTCATTTAAATCACCTCTCTTAAGACTTAAAATACTGAAATAATTCTTCAAAATTTAAAAGTTTTTCTCTGGCCTGCAGCAGATAATCTGCAGTATCCTCAAGTCCTGCCTCATAGTCCTGATGCCAGTCAGCAGGAACCGGAAATCTCTGATAAAGCTCTTTCCTTCTCGCCTCTAATAAACAGGGCTTAATTCCCATAAAATCAGCAGCTGAAATGATCTGATTTGGAGATTTGTCATTTAGCTCCCTGAGATAAGTCAGTCCCGCTTCTGAACGCAGCAGATGGTGGTCAACGATTAGAGTTTCAACTTCATTACTTAAAAGTAGTATATTTTCTGCTGCCTTTGAAGCCATTTCCTGATCCACATGAGAAAGATAAAGAGGAGGTCCACTGGCAATTACTAGATCCGGCTGCATTTCAATTAGTTTTTCAATTGTCGGTCTATAGAAAAACTGAATATCAGAGGCATGAACAAATATTTTATCCTCAAGCTTAACTTTAGTCATCATTACTTCACCGAGAAAAGAATCCTCTTCTCCATGATAAACCGGCTGGCTGAAGCTTAAAACACCAGAACTTCTGCCCTCTGCTTCAGTAAAATGAGTTGAGTTGAATTTAAGATCCCAGGCCCTTTCCTGAAATTTGTGTGAATCAGATTCTGCTGATTTAGCCCAGATATTTATATCTTTCAGATATTCTTTTACCTGCTCCAGCTTAATCTGGTAAACATTGGCCTCCCTGAAGGGGATATGATCACCGTGAAAGTGGCTGAGCACAATATCTGCTGCTTCTTTTAACTCTTTTATAATATTTTCTCTGATGATCTCATCTACAGCTATCTGAATAGGATGGGGCAGCAGTCCCTGGCGGGTATAACCTAAAGAAATACCGGGATCAATTAAAATCTTCTGCTCATCTTTTTCTACCAGACAGCATAATGCTCTGACACCGAGTGATTCTGCAGCTAAAATCTTTAGATTACCCATAATTAATTTCCCCCTCCTTAAAGTTAATTAATTCTCTCAGATCTATTCTACAAAAATTATACAGAAAATTTTAAAGTCATTCACACTACCATTTATCAAAATGCACTTTAGCTTCTATATATCTATCTGAAGCTTCTTTTTCTTCTGCTGGATAACCGAGGGAGATCAAAGCCAGAACTTTTACTTTTTCAGGAAGTTCTAAAATAGAATTTACCTGTTTTATAATTCTCTCTTTCGGATGAACACCAAGCCAGACAGCTCCTAAACCTAAATGAACTGCTTCTGTCAGCATATTTTCAGCTGCAGCAGCACAATCCTGCACCCAAAAACCTTCATAAAGCTCTTCTTCTAGATTTGCACAGACAGCTACAGCAGTATCAGCTTCTCTAAGGGCCTCCGCATAACCATGGATATCTGCAATACTATTTAGTATTTCCTTATCTTTTATTATTATAAAATGGTTTATCCGCTGATTACCACAGGAAGGTGCTGCAAAACCGGCTTTAACAATCTTTTTTATTTTTTCATTCTCAACTTTCCTGGAAGTATATTTCCTAATACTCCTTCTTGCAAAAATTTCCTTCATTTATTATCATCACTCCAATCTTTAGTCCAGTTACTGCCATCATCAGTCTCTGCATAAATTTTGCATCTATTAGATCTCCCGCTTCTAGCCTCTTGATCTGAGCTCTATTTTTTAAAATAAATTTTAGTTCTTTAATAAATTCTTTTGGTCCCTTAAATGTTCTCTTTTTAAATTTATCCATATTTTCTCCTTAAATTTACAGATTAACTTCTTTAACTTGCTTAAGCCTAGATATTAATTAAAATTAAGGCAATTGATGCGCTGCATAAAACTGCTAAAAGCAAATAGAGCAATTTTAAACACTTCCATTAAATAATTCGAGGGCTTTTTTGGCTACCCTTCTGCCAAAAATTTCAGCTCTTTCCTGCTGCTGCTGATCTCCAGCTTCAATACAGACTGCTCCAAAATGGGTATATGGTTTACCCTCTGCTGCTCCTGCTGAATAAGCCAACATTCCCTTTACCAAAAGATGAGAAAGTACAGTTTTTAAAGCATTAGTGGCTCCTCCACCAATATAGCGCTGGGTTGCAAAGGCCGCTCCCAGTTTACCATTCAGCTTGAGCTGATTTGAGTGACTGTCAAACCAGTTTTTCAACTGATGTGATAGATCCCCCATATAAGTCGGGGTTCCAAATATAACAGCCTGTGCTGAGTTAACAAAATCAACATCAACATCTTCAATTGACATTAGTTTAACTTTAACAGCATCAAAACTTTCTGCACCTTTTTTTATTAATTCTGCTGTTTTTTTGGTATTTCCACTTTCACTGTAATAAATAATTGCTAAATTCAAAATAAACACTCCCTGATTTAATTTCTTATTTTAATTTATTTAAACTTAATTTATCAATACAAATCTTTTTAAAATTACTCTAAATCAGCCAGATAATTATTGGCTCTCTCTTTGTGCTGCTTTAATTTATCAGCATCCATCCTGTCTAAAATTGATAACATTAAAGACATTCTCGGATTATCTTCAAATTTCGCCCTGTTTTTAGCCAAAAAACGCCAGTAAAGACCGTCCCAGATCTCAGACCAGCTGCCCTCTTTGTAGTGACTCATTTTTTGAATATAATTGCTCGATGAAATATAGGGTTTGGTCATCATCTCAGGATATGAATACTGGCTCATCCCGAAGATGTTGGGATACATAACCCACTCATAGGCATCAATAAACATTTCCATAAACCACTTAAAGACCTGCTGCTGATCAATTTCAGTCAGTAAAAAGAAATTACCGAGCACCATTAAACGCTCAATATGATGGGTGTAGGCATAGTCTACAGCTTTTTTGATCGAATCATTCAGGACCTCAATTTTTGATTGAGCCTGATAAAACTGCTCCGGGAAATTCCGCTGATGTCCAAAAAAATTACTCTCTACCATAGCTTCTGACTCCAGATCATAAAGGGCCCTTACATATTCCCGCCAGCCGATTATCTGCCTGATAAAGCCCTCAACTGAGGCCAGTTCCAGCTTGCTTTTTTGATAATGCTCAAGCACAGCTTCTACAACTTCAGCCGGATTTAAAAGACCGATATTTAAGCTGGATGAGATTAAGGAATGAAAACCCACAACAATATCCTTTTCAAAACCATCCTGATATTTGCCAAAATTCTTTAATCTATGCTCTATAAAATCTGTTAAGAGCTCTTTGGCCTCTTTACGGCTGACCGGATAAATAAAGTTATCTAAATTTCCGGGGTTATCTCCAAAATTCTGCCTGACATAGGCACCGGCCTCTTTCAGCTCCGGATTATTAAATTCAGGCAGCTCAGGAATTTCAATATCTCTGGGGAATTTTTTTCTGTTTTTAGAATCAAAGCTCCATTTCCCGCCCTCCGGTTTCCCCTCCTTATCAATGAGAATCTCCAGCCGCTTTCTCTGCCTCTGATAATATTTGTGCTGGAAAAAATTATGCTCCTTAAAATATTGAGCATTCTCTTTCCGGGAAGTTAAAAAGTTTGGACTCTCTAAAAGATTAAGTTCAACCTCCAACTCAGCTGCAGTTTCTGCAAGTTTGTTTTTTATGCCCTTATTGATCGGATCAAAAACTGTTAAGCTTTTCAATCCAGCCAGCAGTTCCTTCAAATCAGATTTGTAGTTAAAATAGCTGATTTCCGCTTTATTTTTTTCCTGCAGTTCCTGCAAAAAATTCTGCATTGAGGCTCTGTGCAGCAGCAGTTTTTTCTGGTTGTAGTTGTATTTAGTAAAATATTCTTC
>JBKHDA010000108.1:0-4601 GCA_046541575.1 Halanaerobium sp.
GTTACATTGTTGCTCTGACTTAAATTGGTATCAATAAAACGCTCATAATGTCCTAAATCAAGATCTGTTTCCGCACCATCATCAGTTACAAAAACTTCACCATGCTGATAGGGGCTCATTGTTCCTGGATCATAATTAATATAAGGATCGAATTTCTGAATACTGATTTTAAGTCCTCTACTTTTAAGCAGGCGGCCCAGGGAAGCTGCAGTTATCCCTTTACCAAGAGCAGAAACCACTCCTCCTGTCACGAAAATATACTTGGTCATTTTTGCTATCTCCTCCACTTTTTAAGCTTTAAATTAATTTAATATGTATTTAAAAAGAAGATTTACCGTCTTATTTAAGTAAATCTCCTCTATTTTTTAATTTCACTATTTATTTTACCCGGTCTAAATTAAAATATGTCTACATCTGCTTCGGGGCACTGATTCCAAGCAGAGTTAAAACATTTTTCAACACCTGACGGGCCGCATTAACTAAATATAATCTTGCCTGAGCCAGCTCTTTGCTGTCTGTGTTTACTCGACAATTATTATAGAATGAATGGAAAGTAGTTGCAAGGTCATAAGCATAAGTCGTCAGATGATGGGGCTGTCTTGATTCGGCAATCTTTTTAATTTCTTCCGGAAATTTAGCCAGCATCTTCATCAAATCAATTTCCGCTTCATGTGTTAAAAGATCAAGATTTTCAGCATCTGCCTGCAGTTCAGCATTATCTAAAATACTGTGAATTCTGGCATGAGCATACTGGACATAATAAACCGGATTATTGCTTGATTCTTCTTTGGCCAGCTCTAAATCAAAATCAAGATGGCTGTCAGTGCTGCGCATTACATAATAATAGCGGGCTGCATCTCTACCAACTTCCTGATTAACCTCATTCATAGTCACAAAGCTGCCTGCTCTTTTGGACATCGGCAGTTTTTTGCCGCTGCGGAGTAAAGTAACCATCTGGACTACAATTACCTCCAGTGTATCCTGATCATAACCAAAGGCTTCAATTACAGCTTTCATCCTCGGGATATAACCGTGATGGTCAGCACCCCAGACATTAATCAGCTTATCAAAACCGCGCTCCAGCTTATCTAAATGATAAGCCATATCTGCTGCTAAATAGGTAGGAGAATCATCTGATTTAATAATAACTCGGTCTTTATCATCACCAAATTCAGTTGCTTTAAACCAGATAGCCCCTTCTTCTTCGTAAATATAACCCTTATCCCGCAGTAGATCAATTGCCTGCTGTATTTTATCAGGATGCAGGGTCCGCTCACTGAACCAGCTGTCAAATTTAATTCCAAATTCCTCTAAATCATGCTCAATATTTTTTAACATTTCCTGATAGGCATATTCACGGCAGATTTCAAGTCTTACTGACTCTTCTTTATCCATTAAATCTGAACCGTGCTCTTCATATAAATCCTGAGCAATTTCTTTAATATAATCACCGGCATAAACATCTTCGGGCATCTTAATCTCTTCCCCAAGCAGCTCCCGATATCTTAAAAGAGTTGACTGGCCTAAAATATCCATCTGATTTCCGGCATCATTGATATAATATTCTCGCTCCACATCAAAACCGGCAGCTTCCATAATTGAAGCAGTTACATCTCCAACTACAGCACCCCGGCTGTGCCCAACATGCAGTGGTCCGGTAGGATTGGCAGAAACAAATTCCACCTGTACTCGCCGGCCTTTGCCGACATCAATTTTACCATAATCTTCTCCTCTTTTAGTAATAATCTTTAAATTATTCCAGAGCCAGGCATTTTTAAGTTTAAAGTTAATAAAACCCGGGCCAGCAATATTTATATCTTCTACTATTTCACTCTCAAAATTTTCCACAATGATTTCTGCAATCTTACGAGGGTTCATCCCTGCCTGTCCTGCTAGAACCATAGCCAGATTAGTAGCATAATCACCGTGGCCCTTTTCTCTCGGCACTTCAATTGAAACCTCAGGAACTTTTTCTAAGTCTAAATCTCCATCAAAAATAGCTTTTTTGACACTTTCAACTAAAAAGCTGATCAGCTCAGCTTCTACAGCGGACTGTAAATTTTTCTGCAAAACAATAAACCTCCTATAAATTTTCTTTTAATATTTTATAATTTATTTTCAAATGGTGCTCAGCATTGAACTCTCCACCCAAAAAGACCTGATAATTAATTCTAATCAGCCCTGTGTTTTCGCTGATCTCCATTTCCAATCTCTTCGTTTTAACTGCCATCTTAATTTCACCATAGGCAGTTTTAAAATATCCTTCCTGTTTTTCACCACAGACAAAATCCTGTTTCATAGCTGCAGGTTCCTGCCTGATAAGTAAAACTCGCTCCCGCACCGGATCAATTTTAACAACTGTTCGAGCTCCATCTATACCTTCAGCATCATCTTGATAACTTAAGTATAACTTTTCATTTTTGATATAGAATTCTCCCTGATATTGATTATTTATCTGCTCTTTTTCTTCTTCATCTACTATTTGCTGTACATTTTCCAATTTAATAGAAACATTTTTGCTCATACTCTATTAATTCACTCCAGAATATTATAATTTGAAAAAACCACAGCCTAAATTTTAACTGCGGTTTTTAAATTCTATATATTAATATTTTTCCCAAATTCTACTGCTGACTGGTGGTCTTTAATCGCCTTAAAATTCTTAACTATACAGCCCTGTTCTTCAAGAGCTGCCATAACTTTCTTTAAAGCTTTATTCGTAGCAAAAAAACGAGGTTTAACAAAGGCTACAGCATCTTTTCCAACAGTTCTTTTAGCTTCAGATAAAAATTTATTTAAAGATTGATCTATCTTTCCCTTAAAAATCCCCCGGGTTGGACTTCCTGCCAGAATTAAATCATAAGGATAAAAAGAGACACCATTACCTATATCATTTGTGTTTTTAATATCTACTCTAAAACCCTGTGATTCTGCTCCTTCTTTAATACCCTCTGCGATATCTTTAAAATCAGAATCGGGGGTATATATAATTAATAAACGCTGCACTGATAACCCTCCTTTTTTAATCAATCTTAATTTTATCATAAAAGTTTATACTTTTACAGGGTTATCTCCAATAAAATAAAAAAATCCCCTCTTCTTAGTAAAATAAAAAGAGAGGAGTTTAAATTAAAATTAAATTTTTATTATTCAAGCCCCAATTTGTTGACTAATTTATTCTTAGGCATATATCCTACAAGTTTGTCTTTTACCTTACCATCTTCTATAACTAACATTGTTGGAATACTCATAATTCCATATCTGGAAGCAGTCTGCTGATTTTCATCCACATTTAATTTAGCTACCTTGATTTGACTGCTGTACTCCGCTGCAATATCTTCTACAACTGGTGCTACCATTCTGCAGGGTCCACACCATTCTGCCCAAAAATCAACCAAAACTTTTTGATCAGATTTTAAAACTTCACTGCTAAAATTTCCATCTGTTACCTTTACCGGTTTACTCATTATAGAATTTCCTCCTGTGTGTTATTTTTATTTATTTTATTTGTACCGGGTACAAAAAGGCCTTTTTGTACCCGGTACAAGTGAATAAAATTACAAAGTCTTTATTTTAGCTGGCTGCTACTGCCAGATTCTGAATTTTTTTCAAAATAGTTTTGGCTGGAACAGCTCCAACCTGCTCATCTGCACCGGAGTTAATAACTGTTTTTGGTACTCCTGATACATCATAGCTTGCTGATAATTCTTCAAATTCCATTGCTTCTACCATTTCTCCTCTTACTTTCGGATTAAGCATTGCCATCTGGTGAGCAACTCTTACCGCACGAGGACAGTAAGGACAGGTAGGTGTAATAAATACCTGCAGCAGAACCTCAGAATTAAGTGCCTTAACTTCTTTTTTAATATCTTCGGATAAGTCAATTCTTTCATGGTCAGACATATCAAGAATATCCTCGATTAGAGAAGTAAATTCATAGCCTGAGGGTATTCCATAAAAATGAACCCCACTGTCTTGACCTTCATTATTTAAGAAAATAATTGCAGGTGCTCTATCTATACCTAATTCTTCAGCTTTTTCGCTGCCTACTAGGTGTTTTTCAAAATTAACTCTTTCGTCCAAACCTGTTACTTCTGCCAGAATTTCTTCTGTATCACCACAGTACTGACAGTCCTCTTCTTGATAAAAGAAAAGTAAATTAACTTCATCTTTTAAATTTTTAGAGAACAGTTCTTTAATTTTATTTTTTTCTTCCTGATCAATTTTTGCCATTGAATATCACTCCCTGGATTTTATTTAATTATTAACTTTAATGCCTGCAGTTACTGTAAAATTATTTTCAACTTACAACATTTATTATATACGATATGAAATTAATTAAAGTTAAGCAATTAACATTTTCCGAAATTAAGCTTCATAACACAGGAGAAATAATGGTTCGGCTCCTTTTGTGTTAAAATTTAACTGTGCTTAATCTATTTTTCCAAAAATACATTATAAGCTAAATAGGAATGATAAACATCTGCCTTACTGACAACTTCATAGGGTGAATGCATTGAAAGTACAGCAGGACCACAGTCAACTACATCCATATTGTAATTGGCCAAAAATTGAGCAATAGTTCCGCCTCCACCTTCATC
>JBKHDA010000109.1:0-4577 GCA_046541575.1 Halanaerobium sp.
TTGCAAATCTGGATGAAATCCTTATTATTTCAGGTAATGGTGATGTGATTGAACCCGATGGTGATATTTCTGCTATTGGTTCAGGTGGCCCTTATGCAAGAGCGGCTGCAACAGCATTATTAAATCATTCGCAGGACCTGAATGCCGGGGATATCGCCAGTGAAGCACTCAAAATAGCGGCTTCTATTTGTATTTATACTAATGAAAATATTACATTAGAGGAGTTAAATGGAGGTGAGTCTGAAGATAGTGAATAATCAATTAACACCAAAAGAAATTGTTGCTGAATTAGATAAATATATTATTGGACAGGACAAAGCAAAAAAATCAGTTGCTATTGCTCTAAGAAATAGATATCGCAGAAAACTGGTTAAAGATGAAATGAAAGATGAGATCATTCCCAAAAATATTTTAATGATCGGGCCTACAGGTGTTGGTAAAACAGAAATTGCCCGCAGGCTTGCAAAAATTGCCAGATCTCCTTTTATCAAAATAGAAGTAACTAAATTTACTGAAGTAGGTTATGTTGGTCGTGATGTAGAATCAATGATCAGAGATTTAACTGAATCAGCAATTAGAATGGTAAAAGAAGATAAAATGGAGGAAGTAGAAATCGAAGCTGAAAAACAGGCAATACAGCGAATTGTAAATAATATGCTTCCCGGTAAAAAGAAAAATGATGATTATTATTCTAATTTAGTTGATGATGTAAATCAAAATAAAGATAATGTTGATGATCGAGTTGCTGCCAGAAGAAAAAGAATGTTTGAAAGAATTAAAGAAGGTAAACTTGATGATCAAAAAATTGAAATTGAAGTAGAAGAAAATAGTACTCAGATGATGGAAGTTTTTTCCGGTTCTGGAGTCGAAGAAATGGGCATTAATTTTCAGGATATGCTGGGGAATATTTTTCCTAATAAAAAAGAAACAAAAAAAGTGACTATTGCTCAGGCTAAAGAAATACTTAAAGATGAAGAAGCTCAAAAATTAATTGATATGGATCAGGTTAAGTCGGAAGCTATAGAAAAAGTTGAAGAAGATGGAATAATCTTTTTAGATGAAATGGACAAAATTGCAGGCCGAGAATCAGGATCAGGACCTGAGGTTTCCAGACAGGGAGTACAGAGGGATATACTGCCGATTGTTGAAGGTTCAACTGTAAGTACAAAACACGGTTCTGTCAAAACTGACCATATACTTTTTATAGCAGCCGGTGCCTTTCATGTTTCTTCACCTGCTGATTTAATACCGGAGCTGCAGGGTAGATTCCCCCTGAGGGTTAATTTAGACAGCCTCAGCCGGGAAAATTTTAAAGATATACTCTTATTACCCCAGAATTCTCTGGTTAAACAGTATAAGGCTTTATTGGAGACAGAAGGTATAGAAATAAACTTTACTGAAGCAGCTGTAGAGGAAATTTCTAGTTTTGCTTATGATATTAATGAGGAGACAGAAAACATTGGAGCCAGAAGACTACATACAATAATGGAAAAATTATTGGAGGACTTATCTTTTGAAGCTCCCGGTCTAGAAGAAACTCAAATAGAAATTGATGTAGATTATGTAAATGATAAATTAAAAGATGTTGTCGCGGATAAAGATTTAAGCAAATATATTTTATAATTTAAAAACTGAAATATGGAGGAGATTAAAATGGGTAGTTTATTAGAAAAAAGCAGAAAAATTAATAGGTTATTACAGAGAACAGGTGGAAATGCAGTTGATTTTTCAGATATGGCTTATGTTTTAAAAGAAGCTATAAGCTGTAATGTTTATGTAACCAGCAAAAAAGGAAAGATCCTGGGTTATAGTTTATTGGATGATTTTGAGTGTGATATTATGGAAGAAAAAGTAATTGAGCAGGGAGAATTTCCAGAAGATTACAATAAAGGATTATTAAGAATTAGAGAAACTAAATCCAATATTGAACAAAAAGATGGAAAATGTGTCTTTGCTGAAGGTGAAGATTGTTTATTTGAAGATAAGTTAACAACTATTGTTCCAGTTATTGGTGGTGGGGATAGACTTGGTACTTTAGTTCTCGCCCGCTATGGATCTGATTTTGATGATGAAGATTTAGTTTTAGCAGAATATGGTGCATCAGTTGTCGGTATGGAAATCTTACGTGCCCGCAGTGAAAGAGTTGAGAAAGAAGCTCGTAAAAAAGCTGCAGTTCAAATTGCTATTGACACTCTGTCTTATTCTGAATTAGAAGCTATAGAACATATTTTTGAAGAATTAGATGGAGATGAAGGATTATTAGTAGCCAGCAAAGTAGCAGATAGAGTAGGAATCACCAGATCTGTTATTGTTAATGCTTTACGTAAGTTTGAGAGTGCCGGGGTAATTGAATCCCGCTCCTTAGGTATGAAGGGAACTTATATTAAAGTTCTCAATGATAATTTATTAGATGAATTAGAAAAACTTAAAGGTTAAACTAAACTTAAAGTGCTTACTTTAAAAGGCTCCTTTTAGAAAAACGAGGAGCTTTTTTACTGCTTGAGCAAAATTATTTTCTAAATTATGCTTGATTAAAGCTCAAGTCTATGGTATACTTTTTTGTGGCAAAATACTACACACGACAGTTGATCTAAATGCTGGTGCTGTATTTAATACAGTTGTGTTTAGAGTTGATGCTGTCGGAGGCTAAAACCAGAAAGGAGGTGCAGGAGTTATGTCAGTTGTAAACATGAAACAACTCCTCGAATCGGGTGTTCATTTTGGTCATCAGACTAAAAGATGGAACCCAAAGATGAAACCATATATTTTCACCGAAAGAAATGGGATTTATATCATTGACCTACAGCAGACAGTTAAGTTAATTGATAAAGCTTATAACTTTGTCAAAGAACAGGCTGCTGAAGGAAAAGATGTACTGTTTGTTGGAACTAAGCGTCAGGCACAGGAAACTGTTAAAAAAGAAGCTGAAAAATGCGGAATGCCTTATGTCAATCAGCGCTGGTTGGGTGGTATGTTAACAAATTATAATACCATCAAAAAGCGGATTGACCGTTTAGAAGAAATCGAGCAGATGGAAGAAGAGGGTATTTTTGAAGTTCTTCCTAAAAAAGAGGTTATCGAGTTAAACAAAGAACACGATAAACTTGAGAGATTCCTCGGTGGAATTAGAGATATGAATGGTTTACCAGATGTAATCTTTATCACAGATGCAAGAAAAGAAGATATTGCAGTTTCTGAAGCAAGAAAACTGGATATCCCAATTGTATCAATTTTAGATACAAACTGTGATCCAGATCTGATAGATTATGTCATTCCTGGTAATGATGATGCTATTAGAGCTGTCAAATTGATTACCAGTGTTATTTCTGATGCAGTACTTGCTGGAAAGCAGGGTAAACAGGAAGCTGAAGTTCAAAAAGAAGCTGAAGCTGAAGAAATTACTGCTGAATAATTAAGAATTAATAAAAGCGCTGGTAAAGTTTTTATGCTTTGCAGCGCTTTTTTTCTAGCATAATTTAATTATAGGAGGTTATTAATAAATGGGAGTTACAATGAAAGATATAAAAGAGCTTCGTTCCCGTACCGGTGCAGGTGTTCTTGACTGTAAAAAGGCTTTAAACAAGGTTGATGGCGATATTGAAGCTGCAGTTGAGCATTTGAGAGAAAAAGGTATGGCAGCTGCTGCTAAAAAAGCAGGAAGAGTTGCTGCAGAAGGATTAGTAAGCTTAAATATAAGTGATGATCGCAAAAAAGGTGTTTTAGTTGAGGTTAACTCAGAAACTGATTTTGTTGCTAAAAACGAAAACTTTCAGTCTCTAGTTTCCGATATCTCAGAGCACTTAATGCAGAGTGAAGCAGACGAGGTAGAAACTGTGGAAAAAGAAGCCTGGTTTAAAGATGAAAGTGATACAGTTAATGATGTAATTAAAGCCGCTATTGCAAGTATTGGTGAAAATATCAATTTAAGAAGATTTAAGAAAATAGAAACTGATGGCTACCTGTTTGGATATATTCATATGGGTGGAAAAATTGGTGTTTTAGCTGAATTTGCTAATGAATTTTCTGAAGAAAAAGCTCAGACTGCTAAAGATGTGGCAATGCATATTGCTGCCATCAATCCCGATTTCTTAGATCGTGATTCTGTAGATGCAGAAGCAGTTGAGAAAGAGAAGAAAATTTATAAAGAGCAGATGTTAAATGAAGGTAAGCCTGAGCATATTATTGATCAAATTGTTGAAGGTAAGATCAATAAATATTATACACAGGTCTGTCTTTTAGAACAGCCATTTGTTAGAGATGATGATAAAACTGTTGGTGAAGTATTATCAGAAAACGATATGGAAGTTAAGCAGTTTACTCGTTTCGAAATTGGTGAAGGTATTGAAAAGAAAGAAGAGGACTTTGCTGCCGAAGTTGCTGCTATGACAAAAAATCAATAATAATTAAAAAAGGAGAGCACTGGAGAGAGTGTTCTCTTTTTTTAAGTAAATTTGCTTTTAAAAAAGGAATTAGCTAAAAATTGAAGAATAATATTTAATGGAGGTTAATTATATAATGACAGAAAAACCAGTTTATTCGAGAATACTGCTTAAAATTAGTGGGGAGGCCCTTGCCGG
>JBKHDA010000110.1:0-4392 GCA_046541575.1 Halanaerobium sp.
TTAGGTGGACAGGATGAAGAGGTTTATGAGAAGACTGATAAACATAGAATAGCTAAAGCTTTCAGGAGACTATAAGTAAATTAATTTGTCTACATTTAGTTTTAATGATAAACTTAAAACAGAGAAAGTGTTAAAAACCTCCGCATATATCTATAAGTGCGGATAATTCTAACGGAGGTGTTATTATGGACCCGACTATTTACAATAAGATAAAGAATATATTTGAGAGGAACAATGGATATGCTCGAACTAAAGATATACTTGAGGCAGATATTCACTCTTCACATCTATATAAACTTCAGGAAGAGGGAGAGGTCAGCAGGATCAAAAGAGGGCTGTACCGCTGGAAAGATGATGAATTTGATTCCAGTACAGAATTATTCGAAGTAAGCAATATAGTGCCTAATGGTGTGATCTGTCTGCTTTCAGCCCTTTCTTATTATGATCTTACTACAAGCAATCCCTGGGAGTATTATATTGCCATTCATCGAGATGAGCACAGGCCTAAACTACCTGATTATCCGCCGATCTCTATTTTCTATTTTTCTGATAAACAGTTCAATACCGGGATTAAAGAAGTTAATATTGATGGTAGTAAGGTTAAAATGTATGATAAGGAAAAAACAATTTGTGACTGCATCAGACTAAGAAACAAAGTGGGTACAGATGTTGTAAAAGAAGCAATGCAGAACTATTTAAAGAGGAAAGATAACAACATCTCTAAACTTCTTGATTATGCAGAAGTTACTGGGGTTAAGAATATAGTAAAAAGATACCTGGAGGTACTTGTATGAGTGATAATGTTAAAAACATGGAAGCGTCTGTTAGAGCTAGACTTTTAAACATAGCAAAAGAAGAAAAGCTTAATTTTGATTTCATTTTATTAATGTTTATGCAGGAAAGACTATTATACAGATTATCTATTTCTGAATATAGGGATCAGTTTGTATTAAAGGGTGGACTTTTAATCTTAAGCACTTTAAATATAAAAACAAGACCAACAAGAGATATTGACTTTCTAGCTCAGAATGTTTCAAATGATCTTGAGAAGATCAAACAGGTATTTAGTCAAATAAGTCAGATTCAAATTAATGATGGTGTTAGTTATGATAAAGATTCTATAGAAGTAGAGAAGATAACTGAAGGAGCAGATTATGATGGAGTGAGGATAAAGATATCAGGTTTTATTAGTAATGCTCGCAAGAATCTTCAGCTGGATTTAGGCTTTGGAGATGTTATTGTACCTGGTGAAGTTAACATGGAGTATCCCAGGCTGCTTGATTTTGAAATTCCCAGCGTTAAAGCTTATTCAATAGAATCAGTAATTGCAGAAAAATTTGAAGCAATGCTCAGCCTATCAGTGATCAATAGCCGGATGAAAGATTTTTATGATGTTTTCACTTTATCAAAATCACAGTCTTTTGAGGGTGAAATTTTGTCACAGGCTATTGCAGCTACTTTAAAAAATAGAGGAACTGTTATTGAGGAAGACCAAGTAATTTTTGATGAAGATTTTGCTCAGGATGAGAATAGAAATCGATTATGGCAGGGTTATCTAAGGAAAATAGGTAAGGAAAGCATTAATTTTAACTTAGTAATGGGAAGAATTAAAAGATTTTTAGAACCAGTATATATTAGTATATTGGAAAATAGAGAATTTAAAGGTGAATGGAATAATGAAAGAGGAGAATGGACTGTTTAGTTTTAATTAGTAATGGGTGAGTTGATTCAATTAAATTTAAATGGAAGGTATCTATAAAGAACAAAAGTTATGGGGGGATTGTCGATATGACTACCCCTTTATTTGCTTTTATAAAACAAGTTTTTATCTACTTTTCCCTATTAGTAATCTCAAAAATTATACAAAATTTCTAGAGGGACCACGTTTTAATTATGAATTTCAGATCGATGTTCGACGCCCCACCCCCCTAGAGCATAACTGAATACTTAAAGACACTGAGCTGTCTGGATAGTCTCTTAATTGAGGCTTTCCCGGCAGCTCTTTTTTTATGCCTAAATTTAAGGAGGTGAATAGCAGCAGGGTGGGAAGAAGAACGTATTAAATACAGAAAGGTAGGTGAATCAGATGGCTTCTAAGACACTTGTTATTTTACTGCTTGGTGCTTTAGCCTGGCAGAGTCTGTTCAGCGGCAATATTCTGATGGCTTTGTTCTTTGTACTCTTTGATCTTTATCTAATATCTGAGTAATTGTTGTTTAAGGCGAAAGTTAAAACAAAACTAAAATATGGAGGTAATAATTATGTTTAAAAATGAAAATAATGTCGAAACTGTACTGAGACTGAGAGAAATGCTGGTTAGGGCAATGATGGCAGATAATGATGTTATGCAGCAGCTGGTCTTAAATAAGCTGGAAAAACTTGGCCTGAAGCATAAAGAAGAGCTTAAATATGCTGGGAAGATTATTGACTCTAAGAGTGGTGATAATGTTTTCAAGAAGGTAGCTCAGACTGCTGAGAATGGCGTTAAAAAGGCAGCTGGTCTGGCATCTGCTGGACCAGGAATGTTGCTAAAGTCACCGGCTTGGCAGCTTCAAAGGTCGATAGAGCAGCCCTAAAGGCGATAGAGAAGTCGGTTATTGCTGCCAACTCTACCAGGCTTAAATCAGCAAGTGTTTTCTCTAGTTGATAAGATGAGTTGACATTTGTGGTCTTTATCGCTGCTATAAATAAGTATACATGGTTTTAATGTTTATTGTTTTAATTCATATAAAATTCTAAATAAGTTAACACTTTGATTATCTCGATTTATTATTAATTCACCAGCCTTTTAATGATTATTATGGAACTTATCGGGCTATGGAAGAAGCATATAAAGAAGGTAAAATCAAAGCAATTGGTCTCAGTAATTTCTATCCTGATAGATTGATTGATTTAATAAAATTCAATGAAGTTGTTCCGGCTGTTAATCAGATAGAAACACATGTTTTTAATCAACAGCATCAGGCACACGAAATTATGGAAAAATACGATGTTCAGCATCAAGCCTGGGCCCCTTTTGCTGAAGGCCGTAAAGACTTTTTGAAAACGAAACATTGAATGAGATTGGAGAAAAGCATAAAAAAACTGCTGCTCAAGTTGCCCTGAGGTTTTTAATTCAAAATGATGTGATTGTGATTCCAAAGACTACCCATCAGGAAAGAATGGTTGAGAATTTTAATGTGTTTGACTTCAGTCTTTCAGATGATGATCTAAAAAAAATTACAGCTCTAGATAAAAAAGAAAGTGCTTTTTTCTCTCATTATGATCCAGAAACAGTAGAATATATTACGGGGTTAGAGAGATAAAACAAATATTAAGATGGGGGTAATTAGATATGAAAGTATTATTGGTAAATGGAAGTCCACATAAAAGGGGATGTACTTATACAGCTTTAAAAGAGGTTGCAGAAATATTAAATAAAGAAGAAGTAGATACTGAGATATTTCAGGTTGGCAAAAAACCATTAACAGGCTGTACCGCCTGCCGTAAATGTTCTGAAACTGGATACTGTTTTTTTGATGATAAAGTTAACGAATTCATTAAAAAAGCAGAAGATTTTGATGGATTTGTTTTTGGGGCTCCTGTGCATTATGCAGCAGTCAATGGGGCAATGACTTCTTTTATGGATCGAGCTTTTTATGCACCATTAAAAGCAGGAAAAGATACTTTTTATTTAAAACCTGCAGCTGCAGTTGTTTCAGCCAGAAGAGCTGGAACAACTACAACTTTTGATCAGCTGAATAAATATTTTACTTTAAATCAAATGCCAGTTGTTTCCTCGCGTTACTGGAATATGGTTTACGGTAGCAATCCTGAGGAGGTAAAAGAGGATAAAGAAGGACTTCAGACAATGCGTATTCTAGGCAGAAATATGGCATTCTTATTAAAATGTAAAGAAGCTGGTATAAGAGCAGGAGTTGATTTACCAGAAAATGAAGAAATTACATTTACAAACTTTATACGATAATGGTAAAACTTCTTTTGTTAAAATAATTAAAAGGAGGCAGCAGTATGCAATCTAGGAAGCATAGACTGGAAATGGCTATTTTTATGATATTGATTGTACTACTTATTGGATCTGGTAGTATTATGGCAGATACAGCTGAAGACCAGATAGAAATGAGCTACACCGTGGACACAAAAGTATGGGATGTTATTAATGATCCTACTTTTGAAGGATACGGGAGACTTATTTTCCCTGCCGACCGAAGGATTGATAAAAGTATGACTCTGAGTGAAGTTGATAGGCTTCTGACCTGGTATAACAATGTGAACCCAGATTGTACAGTTGAAATTGTAAATTATATGAAAAGCAAAGCAGAGGCAGGAAAACAGATTTTTTATGATATTTACTCGGATGAAGAAAAAGCCGCTGATCCTGCTAAGGAAAAT
>JBKHDA010000111.1:0-4366 GCA_046541575.1 Halanaerobium sp.
AAAAAAGAAAAAAGCAGAGCCTGAGCTCTGCCTGAATAAAATCAAAATAAATATTATCTTTTTGAGAACTGTGGACTTTTTCTCGCTTTTTTGCGGCCGTATTTCTTTCTTTCAACCATACGGGAGTCTCTGGTTAAGTAACCAGCTTTCTTAAGTGGTCCACGGTAATCCTGATCAACTTCCAGTAATGCTCTGGCAATTCCATGACGAACTGCTCCAGCCTGACCTGAAAGCCCACCACCATTAACATTAACTAATACATCAAAAGTTCCATCAGCATTAACTAACTCTAAAGGTGACATAATATCTTTAATTAAGGATTTTCTATTAAAATAATTATCAATTTCTTTGTCATTTACTAAAAATTTACCATCTCCAGGCAGCAGGCGAACACGAGCTGTAGAAGTTTTTCTACGACCTGTACCTCTATACTGTACTTCAGAAGCCATCTATTAAATTCCTCCTTTCAGAATTAAAGTTCTAATTTTTCTGGCTGTTGAGCCTGATGTGGATGATTAGGTCCACTATATACTTTTAATTTCTTTACCATTTTTCTGCCTAATTTATTATGTGGTAACATACCCTTTACAGCTTTTTCTATAATAAACTCCGGGTCTTTGTCGCGAAGCTCTCTATAAGTAACTTCGTTAATACCACCTGGATGGTTTGTATGACTGTAATGTTTCTTGTCATCCCACTTCTTACCAGTTAATTTTACTTTTTCAGCATTGACTACAATTACATAATCTCCCATATCTACATGAGGAGTAAAAGTAGGTTTGTGCTTTCCTCTAATATACTGAGCAATTTCAGATGCCAGTCTTCCTAAAGTTTTACCTGCAGCATCAACTACATACCAGTTGCGTTCTACAGTTTCATTTTTTGCCATATATGTTGACATAACTATACCTCCTTAGTTAAAATACTCTCTATAATTACATGAAATTATTCTCAACGGGGCTAGTTGTTGGACAGAATAATTCATAGTAATTTTAATACAATCTTCTGCTTTTGTCAAGTTAAACGAAAATAAATTAATCATAAAATACTTCAATTAAAGTTAAACCCTGAGCCGGAGCAGTAAAACCAGCATTATTTCGATCACAACTCTGAAGAATATAATCTAATTCAGACAGAGTTCTTTTTCCCAGACCGGTTTCAATAAGTGTACCGGCTAAAATTCTTATCATATTATATAAAAAACCATTTCCAATTACATCCATCCAAATTTCATTATTATCTGCTGCATAAATATCTAAAGAATGTATCTCTCTAACTGTAGAATCTACAGAAGATCCAGCAGCACAAAACGCAGCAAAATCATGACAGCCTTCAAAATACTCAGCCGCCTTCTGCATAATTTCTAAGTCAAGTTTTTTATAAACATTATAAACAAAATTGCGGACAAAAACTGAATTAAAATTACTGTTCAAAATTCTATATCTATATTTTTTGCCCCGTGCATCATAACGAGCGTGAAAATCTTGATCTACCTTTTCTGCTTTTTTACAAATAATATCAGCAGGCAGCTCGGTGTTTAAAGCTATTGGAATCTTATGAAGCGGAATATCAACATCCAGAAAGAAATTTGCTGACTGACCAGCCGCATGAACCCCAGCATCTGTTCTTCCAGCACCTGTAACCTGTACTCTGCTCTTATTAATTTTTGTCAGAGCATCCTCAAGCTTTTGCTGAATTGTCTGTCTGGTATTTTTTTGAATCTGCCAGCCGCTATAATTACTGCCATCATATTCAACTATAATTTTGTAATTTTGTCCCATCTTATATCTCACCTAATAAAATGATACAGCAACTGCCAGTATAATAATAATAATTAAAGCAATAAAATCATAATATCTAAATTCTAACTCATGTAACCTTGTTCTGCCTTCTCCGCCACGATAACACCTGGACTCCATTGCTAGAGCCAGATCATCTGCCCTTCTAAAAGCACTTATAAATAAAGGAACTAATAAAGGAATTAAACTTTTAGCTCTCTGAATTAAGTTGCCTGATTCAAAATCAGCACCTCTGGCCTGTTGGGCTTTCATTATTTTATCGGCTTCTTCCAACAAAGTTGGAATAAACCTTAAAGCAATTGTCATCATCATTGACAGTTCACTTGCCGGCACTCCAAACCTTTTTAAAGGAGTTAAAATATACTCAATTCCATCTGTTAACTGCAGTGGAGAAGTCGTTAAAGTCAAGAGTGAGGTAAATAAAATTAAAATGAAAATTCTACTTACCATAAAAAATCCGGTATATACTCCCTCAGATTCTATTGAGATAAATCTCCAGGACCAAAGAACCTGACCACCTTTAGTTAAAAAGATGTGAATAAACAGAGTAAACAAAACCAAAATTAAAATAGGTTTTAAACCCTTTAAGACCTTTTTAAGTGATATTTTAGATAACAGTACTACTACAAAAACAAAGGCAGTAAAAAAACCAAAACCAGTAAATGTATCAATGGTAAATAAAGCTATTATCAAAATAGTAGTAATCATAATTTTAATCCGGGCATCCAGAGCATGAATAATAGAGTCACGAGCTATATATTGACCTATTGTTATATCTTTTAGCATATTATTTGCTCCTTAAAGCTTTAATTATTTCGGCTGATGCCTCAGATATAGAAAATAAATTGGTATTTACTTTCAAACCTTTTTCATCTAATCGGTGCAGAATTTCGGTAATCTGGGGAAGATCAAGAGATAATTTATGCAGTTCTTTTTCCCTTGAGAAAACCTCTACAGGATTATCATCAACTACAATTTCTCCCTGATGCATCACAATAACTCTACTTGCAAGTTCAGCAATCTCCTCCATCCGGTGTGAAATTAAAATAACTGTCATATTCATTTCCTGATAAAGGTATTTCAGCAGTTCTGCAAGCTGCTTTCTACCCTGTGGATCTAGTCCAGCACTGGGTTCATCCAGTACTAAAACATCAGGCTTTAAAGCTAAAACTCCGGCAATAGCAACTTTGCGCTGCTGACCACCACTTAAATTAAATGGAGATCTATCTTTAAATTCCTCATAATTAAGACCTACTAATCCCATAACTTCTTTAACTCTTTTTTGAATCTCTTCTTTTTTGAGCCCCAGGTTTTTAGGGCCAAAGGCTATATCCCGATAAACACTTTCTTCAAATAATTGATGTTCTGGATACTGGAAAACTAAACCCACATGACGTCTGGTTTCTTTTAAATTACTTTTTTCATTAGTAATATTTTTCCCATTAACCTTAACAGTCCCAGAGCTTGGAATAATTAAACCATTAAAAAGCTGTACTAAAGTAGATTTACCAGAACCGGTGTGTCCAACAATTCCTATGAACTCACCTCTGCTGATCTCTAAATTAATATTTTTTAATGCTTTGACATTATTTTCATCCTGATAAATATGGGTCACATTATCTAATTCAATTAACATAATGCATTCACCAGCTCATCTATGCTCAAAATATCAGGTATATCTATATTTTCCTGACGCAGATATTCAGCTACCTCAACTGCAACAGGTATATCTAAGTTTACATCTTTTAACTGCTCAACTAATCTAAAAATGGTTTTGGGACTCCCTTTATGCAGAATTTCACCCTGATTCATTACAATGACCTTATCTGCATTAACTGCTTCCTCCATAAAGTGAGTAATATGAACAACAGTAATTCCTTTTTCTTTATTTAAGTATTGAACTGTTTCCATTACCTCTTTTCTTCCCTGTGGATCAAGCATTGCAGTAGGCTCATCTAAAACTATGCAGTCCGGTTCCATGGCAATAACCCCGGCAATTGCAACTCTCTGTTTCTGTCCTCCAGATAATTTATGAGGAGCAAACTTTTGAAATCCAGCCATTCCAACCATTTCTAGAGCCTGATCGACTCTTTTTCTAATTTTAGAGCTGGGTATTCCTAAGTTTTCAGGTCCAAATGCTACATCATCTTCTACCATAGAAGCAACAAGCTGATTGTCAGGATTTTGAAATACCATTCCAACCTTCTGCCTTATCTTCCAGGTATTATCCCGATTATTAGTATTTAAACCATCGACAAAAATTTCTCCTTTAGAAGGAGTCAGGAGTACATTTAATAACTTTGCCAGGGTAGATTTGCCTGAACCATTTGAACCAATAATAACAGCAAAATCACCGGCTTCTATCTGCAGGTCTATATTCTGCAAAGCCGGTCGAGTACTGTTGTCATTTTCATAAAGAAAATCTACCCCATTTATTTCTATCAGGCTCATATTAACACCTACATTCAGTATTATTCTACGAGTTCAATAATCGCTTTTTTAGCTGCATCTCCTCTGCGGGGATACATCTTTAAAATTCTTGTATAACCACCAGGTCTTTCTGAATA
>JBKHDA010000112.1:0-4353 GCA_046541575.1 Halanaerobium sp.
AGGTGAATATTTTGTCACACAAAACAGCAAAATCAGCCTATAAAAATCTTGAAGAACGATTAAATCAATTTCCTCAGGGAGCCCCACCTTCTGAGACCCTCTATGAAATTTTATCTATACTTTTTAGCAAAAAAGAAGCAGAAATAGTAGCTCAGCTGCCGATAAAACCATTTACGGTTGACAAAGCAGCGAAAATTTTGAAAATGGATAAGGTAAAAACAGAAAATATTCTGGATGAACTGGCGGGAAGGGCAATACTACTTGATTCCAAAGATCAGGGAGTAAAAAAATATGTTCTGCCGCCTCCGATGGCAGGCTTTTTCGAGTTTTCAATGATGAGGACCAGACAGGATATCAATCAAAAACTGCTGGCAGAATTATATTACCAGTATTTAAATGTTGAAGAAGACTTTATTAAAGATTTATTCTTAGCCAGTGAGACCAAACTGGGACGTGTTTATGTAAATGAAGAAGTACTGTCTAAAGATAACATGGTCCATATTCTGGATTTTGAAAGGGCAACTCACATTATAGAAAGCGCTGAAGATATAGGAATCAGCACCTGTTACTGCAGGCATAAAATGCATCATCTTGATCAGGCCTGTGATGCTCCACTTGATATCTGTATGACTTTTAATAATACTGCAGACTCTCTGATCAGACATGACCATGCACGCCGGGTTGACAGTTCTGAATGTCTAGAGCTCCTCCATCAGGCATATGAACACGGACTGGTTCAGTGTGGAGAAAATGTGCGCCAGAGTCCAAGCTTTATCTGCAACTGCTGCGGCTGCTGCTGTGAAGCTCTCTTAGCAGCAAAAAAGTTTGGAAACTTACATCCTGTCCAGACCACTCATTATCTGCCGGAGATTAACTATCAAAACTGTCTTGACTGCGGAAAATGTATTGATGCCTGTCCTATCAATGCCATTTCCAGAGAAGATGAAAAAGTAGTAATCGATAAAGAAGTCTGCCTCGGATGTGGAGTCTGTGTAAGATCCTGTCCCAATAATTCTCTCAGTCTGCAGCGCCGCCAGGAAGAAATTATAACTCCAGTTAATTCAGTCCACAGAACAGTTATGATGGCAATTGAAAGAGGTAAATTAGCAAATCTTATCTTTGATAACCAGGCCTTTGGCAGCCATCGGGCAATGGCAGCTGTTGTTTCGGCTATTTTAAAGCTGCCTCCAATTAAACAGGCAATGGCCAGCAAACAAATGAAATCTAAATATCTCGAAAAGATAATAACTAAGCTGGGATAAACAGTCGGTTTAAAATTTTAAGACCATAAAGGTAACATCATCAGCTGCTTTTTGATTATCCATAAAACTATTAAAATCATTTTCTACAGCTGCTGCAATCTCTTCTGCTGAACTGTGCTGTTTTTCCTTTAGAATTTTATAATGACGTTTATCATAGATTTCACCATTTTTTATTTCTTCAATCAGACCATCGGTACTTAAAAATAAAACTGAGTCCTCTTTAAATTCTAAATCAATGTCCTGTCTGCGCTCTTTTTGATAAGCAAAGGCCTTAGAAATTGGTAATTTTCCTGCTGCCAGTTCTTTGATTTCTTTATTTTCAATGTAGACAGGTTTAACATGGAAACCAGCTGTACTATATTTCAACTTATTTTTTTCTTTATCAATTATTCCAATAATTATGGTTATAAAAAAGTCATCAGGATAATTTTCCTGATAATATCTCTTTTCTAGAAATGTTAAAATATCAGCCGGGCTTAGATTCTGCGCTTCATCGTTAAATTCCAGATAACTATTAATTGTGTTTTTAACAAATGAACTAACCATTGCCGCATCAAGGCCATGCCCGGTAATATCAGAGAGATAAAAGATCATTTTATTTCCAAATTCAATAAAATTATACAGGTCACCACCAAGACTTTCAGCAGGCTGATAAAATACTTTTAAGGAATATTCACTAAAACTTGATTTTAAAGAAGGTAAAGTTTTTTCATGAATGATTTTAGCCTTATTTATTTCAGTATCAAGAGCAGCCTTAGCTTCAGCAAGTTCACTGGTTTTTCTCTCAAGTTCTTTTGTGTAAACTTCCATTTTCTGCTCAGTCAATTTTCGCTGAGTAATATCAAGTGTATATTCTATCATATGAGTAAGCTGTCCTTCAGAATTTAAAACTGGGTAGCCATAGACTTCATAATATCTTTTTTCTCCCTCACTGTTAAAATGCTTATGTACTGTTTTTACCGGTTTTTTTGTTTTTTTAAGTTCCTCCAGGGGACACTTGTGTTCACTGCTGCTGCAGGGCTGATTATCATTATGACTGAGAGCATAACAGGTGTTTAAGTTATTAGCTGTCATTTCTTCTGCAGCTGAATTTGCTATTTTAATACTGTAGTCTTCTACATCAATTACATAAAAAGGATGTGATAATGATTCTAATACATCCTCTAAAAACAGCTTTGATTTTTCTATCTCTTCTCTGTTTTCATTTAATTTTTTAAAAATAGTTAGATGTGGCTTTTTTAAACCCCGATCAACTACTGTATAATAAACTATAATAAAGGATAATAAATAAAAAATATGACCTATTAAATTCATAATTCCATAAACATCAGTGTAAAGAGTAAAAGATAATTCAGCTAAAATGCTGGCTGCTAGAGCTGCAGTCATAAATTGAACAAATTCTGGATTGTAAACTTCTTTGTTTTTTTGAAGATTAAATATCGAAAGCATCATTACAAATACTATAAAATATTCCCCATAAATTTTAAAATCCGTCAAACCTTCCCCTGCCAACAGAGCATCTGGAAAAATCGGATAAACCATGATTGTAATAATAAAGCTTGCGGTAATAAAAGTCAGAATCGCAGTTAAAATCTTAAAATGTCTTTCATTAAAATTTATTCTCGGATAAAAAGGCAGAAAAAACAGCAGGGCGGTTTCCAAAAAGCGGGCAGCCAGCCAAAATTGAGTTGGCTCATTTGCAGTTACCTCAAGGATACCCATACCGCTGTAGGTTACAGTATGAAAAAAAGTTAAAATTGCAATAAAAAAATAGCCGATACCCAAAAAAACTATCGGACTCTCCTGGACCAGACGGCGAGTATTCCAGGCAATAATAAATATACTTACCGCCACAAGCATTGCCCAGAGCTCTATTAGAGTATGGAAAAAGAGAAAATTATAATAGGCAGAAATAACTGAAATTATAAGCAGCAGAAAGATAAAAAACAGCTTATTTCTGCTTAACTCCATTATATTTTTTTCTGCATTAACACGCTGATTAAAATTATTCTGCATAAGACCATCCTTATTCACATCTTCAATTTTTTATTTTTGCTTCATTTTTATTTTCTTATTTTAATTTTTTTATAGGCCTGATATCCAGAAAGGCTGAACTTAATTCTGGCAGTACCTCTTTTTTTAGCTTTGAGGCTTCCATAGCTGTTTATCTGCAGCAGATCAGGATTGAGGGATTTAAATTTCCCTTCCAGAGCTGTTGCTTTAAAAGAACTGTCAAAATTTAAGACAGGATTGATTCTAAACTTTTTTCCACCAATTTTTAATTTTTGTCTGCCGTATAATTTTATTTTTTCAAGCTTACCAATATCCCCAAAGAAATAAAGAAGCGGCAGGTGGACCCGAGCAGCCCAGGCAGACTCACTGTGAACAGCACCAGGAACCTGATAATAAAAGAGATCTGCTCCCAGCTTTTTTTTCATATTTTTCAGTTCAGCAAGCAGCTCCTCTGTAAAAGACATAAAATCTCCTTCAGCATCTCCCGTATCAAACCACAGTTTAGCATTCAGCTCAGAATAATCATAAGCCTTTAATTTATCTAAGGCCGAACTGCTACCCCACCATAAAGAAGGTGACATTGCAGCAACCTTTGAAAATAGATTTTTTCTTCTTAAAGCAATATTAAAAGATATCAATCCACCCATGGAAGATCCCATAATAGCTCTATTTTCAGCCCCACTTTTAAGCCTGTACTTATCTTCAATAAAAGGCATTAATTCTTCAATAAAAAACTCTTCATATTCAGCTCCCCTGGCTTTTACTTTCTGGCCCTTATAAAAGCCGTCCTGATGAGCATATTCGTTCAATCTTTCTTCCTCCATATGATCAACTGCAATAATAATTATTTCTTCAATCAGTTTTTCTCTGATCATATAATCTGCAGTTTTGTGAAGATCCCATGCCTTTCCAGAATAAGATTCCTCTGGATCAAAAATATTCTGACCATCATGAATATATAAAACAGGATAATGCTTATCTTCCTCTAGATCATAGGATGGAGGTAGATAGACTCTTATATTTCTGAAATTAGCAAGAATTTCAGAATAAAAATCATAGATCATTTCTATTTCTATAT
>JBKHDA010000113.1:0-4272 GCA_046541575.1 Halanaerobium sp.
TTTTTTCTCCAACTTTGATTACTTATTCAGTTATTTCTTCCGGACCTAATAAATTGTTCATTATTGACTCCTCCCTTCAAGTTAAATCTTGCTTTATATTTTTTCGATTTTAACAGCAGTTACTTTAAATTCTGGAATTTTACTTGCTGGATCCAGTTTATCATTGGTCAGACGATTGGCCGGACTTTCCTGATAATGAAATGGCATAAATATCTGTCCTGATTTTACCCGTTCAGAAATTTCCACAAACGTCTCAACTTTTCCGCGGCGGGAAGCAACCTCAACCCTGTCTCTTTCTTCAACTCCTAATTTTCTGGCATCAGACGGGTTTATTTCCACATAAGCATCTGGTTTATATTCATTAATCGACTCAGAATTACGTGTCATAGTACCTGTATGATAGTGATAAAGCATTCTACCTGTCATCATGATATAATCATATTCGTCATCTGAATCTTCTAAAGGTGGTATATGCTCAGAAGGATAAAACTTACCTTTACCTCTGGCAAATTCATCCTGATGTAAAATTTCAGTTCCGGAATCAGATTTATCAGTACAGGGCCACTGCAGTTCTTCTTCTTTTAATCGCTGATAGTCAATCCCTCCATATATTGGAGTTAAATCTGCTATCTCGTCCATTATCTCTGCTGGAGAATCATAATCCATTTGATAGCCCATTTTATTAGACAGCTCAGCAAATATTTTCCAGTCAGCCTTAGCTTTTCCGGGTGCATCAACAGCTTTATTGACCGGCTGTATTCGACGCTCAGAATTAGTGAATGTGCCATTTTTTTCAGCAAAACAGGCCGCCGGTAAAACAACATCTGCATATTCAGCTGTTTCTGTCATAAAAATATCCTGAACGACTAAAAAATCAATTTTACTCAAAACCTCTTTTATATGATTTTGATTGGGATCTGATATGACTGGGTTTTCACCAACTATGTAGATGCCATTAATTAAATCTTTATCAACACCATTGAACATTTCTACAATAGTAAGTCCCTCTGTTTTAGGTAATTCAGTATCCCAGGCATTTTCAAATTTTTTATTGATTTTTTCTTCACTTACTTTTTGATAACCAGGATAAACACCGGGTAAGCCTCCCATATCACAGGCACCCTGAACATTATTTTGCCCTCTTAAAGGATTAACACCTGTACCTTCTTTTCCTACATTACCGGTCAGCATCGCCAGACAGGCAATTGAGCAAACATTTTCTGTGCCAGAATTATGCTGGGTTATTCCCATAGCATAATAGATAGAAGCCCTGTCATTTTTAGCATAAGTTCTTGCCATTTTGACTATGTCATCAGCAGCTACACCTGTTATCTCTTCGACTTTTGCGGGAGTATATTTGGCCGCAATCTTCTTTAGAGATTCAAATCCTTCAGTTCGTTCTTCTATGTATTTTTGATCATAAAGATCTTCTTCAATAATCACATTCATCATACCATTGATTAAGGCAATATCAGTTCCCGGCTTCTGATTAACAGCTACTTCTGCAGAGCTAAAAAGATCAATTTTCCTTGGATCTGCTACAATCAACTTTGTCCCATTCCTAACAGCTCTTTTCATTTTACTCGCTACCACCGGATGTGCTTCTGGGGTATTAGAGCCAATTACAAAAATTACATCAGATTCGCTTATTTCAGCAAAAGAGTTAGTCATTGCTCCACTTCCAAAACTTTTGGCTAGACCAGCCACAGTGGGAGAGTGTCAAAGGTGAGCACAGTGATCTATGTGATTGCTGCCGACAACAGCTCTCATAAATTTCTGCATTAAGTAATTTTCTTCATTAGTACACCTGGCTGAAGTCAGACCAGCAATCGCTTTAGCATCCTTTTTTTCTTTTATTTTAGAAAATTCAGCCGCTATTTTATTTAACGCCTCTTCCCAGCTGCTTTTTTCAAAATGTCCATCTTTTTTAATCATTGGTTCAGTTAAACGGTCAGGACTCTGAATAAACTGATAGGCAAATCTTCCTTTTACACAGGTTTCTCCCTTAGAATTAGGATGATCATTATCATAAATTGAACCCACTTCCACTACTTTATTATCTTTAATCTTTAATTCCAGCTGACAGCCTACCCCACAATAAGGACAGGTTGTTTCCACTTTTTTGTCAAAATCATAAGCCCTTGCCATATTTTTAGAGGGGATATAGCTTAGAGCACCTGTAGGACAAATCTCTACACACTGTCCACATTTGACACAGGCGGAAAAGCCCTCATCAATTTTTTCATCAAAATTACTGAATATTTTTGTATCATAACCTCTTTGGGAGAATTCTAAAGCATGAGATGCCTGTATTTCATCACAGGCTCTCACACACCTACCACAAAGAATACATTTATTAGGATCAAACTCAATAAAAGGATTGGCATTCTCAATTTTTTCTTTTTTCTCTTTTATATTAGGGAATCGAGGTTCATCAATTCCAAATTGATAGGCTAAATCCTGAAGTTCACAGCTCCCATCAGCTTCACAGGTCATACACTCATTAGGATGATTGGCAAGTAATAATTCAAGATTCATTTTTCTTGCTTTTTCTGCTTTTTTACTGTCAGTTCTAATTTCCATATCTTCTACAACAGGATTACAGCAGGAAGTAACTAGTTCACCACTTTTTTCATCTTCTACGACACAGACTCGACAGGAACCATCACAGCTTATTTCTGGATGATAGCAGAGAGTTGGAATTTCTATTCCAATCTTTTCGGCAGCATCCAGAATAGTTGCGTTTTCATCCACAGTTACCTTCTGATCATTAATCTTTAGATTAACTTCATTCATTATCTTATCGGCCTCCTTATAGATATTTTGTAATTATAAGACTTAAATAAAATTATAAATACTAAAATTAAAAGTTCAAAATTAGTTTTATTAAGTGAAGTGAAAAATTTCACTATACTTAATAAAAAAATATTACTCTTGAATTTGAAATTTAAAAAGATGGCAATTTCTTGTATTTTATTATAAAATAAAATCCATAATTTGTCAATAAGAGCTGAATTAAATCTTCCAATTATTTTAATGCTTTAGCAGCTGATTTTAATATCTCTGCCTCCTTTTATATAGTCATCTCATCATGAAAATGAACACATTCTCTTTGAGCAGGAATCTCAGATTATTATCCAAATTAATAAACGTAATGCTAAGCAGCAGCCAGCGGGGTTTTATGATTTTAAAAGTACACCAGTCTGCAGTCGTGTCCATAAAATGTATTATGGGGATCATCATAATGGAGTTAATAAATTTAGACCAAAAGATAATCCCAGATATATATCAGCTCCAAATAGAGATTCTAGAAAATGGAAAAAGAACTATAACAAAAGAACCATTGTAGAAAGAACTTTTTTCAGATTAGAAGAACATCTGAATTTAGAAAACTGATTTTTTAGTTTATAGGAAGTTTTTACCGCTTTATACTTTTAATCTTCTTAGGTCAATTTTAATAAGACTTAATTAATGCTATAAAATTTTCTGCTAACTGAGGATCAAATTGGCTGCCTGCACAGTTTTTAATCTCTTTTAAAGCTTCTTCCCTGGACATAGCTTTACTGTATGGTCTATCATTAGTCATCACATCATAAGAGTCGATAATAGTTATTATCCTCGCTAAATAGGGTATTTCTTCTCTTTCTAAGCCATCAGGATACCCACTGCCATCCCATTTTTCATGGTGATACAGTATTTCATCTGTTATTGCAGCAAATTCTTCAGAAGCAGCAGCTATTTTAGCCCCTCTTTCTGGGTGCTCTTTGATCAACTCCCATTCTGCATCAGTTAATTTAGCTGGTTTTTTTAGTATTTTTTCTGAAATACTTGTTTTCCCAATATCATGCAGAGTTGCTAGTAAAGATAATCTATTCAGCTCAGAATTAGAAAGTCCTAATTTTTCTCCAAAATCAAAGGCTAGTTTAGTCATTCTAACAGCATGTTCTTTTGTCTCACTGCTTTTTGCATTTAAAGTGTTTAATAAACCCTGAACAATATTACTTTTACTGCTTCTACTTTCTGAAAGTTTATTTTGATACAGATTATCCTCTGCTGATTTTATGATTTCTGTTATTTTTTGATTTTTTTCCACCTTAGTTGCTTTTCCAAGTGAAATAGAAAGAGATATTTCATCGACATTTTGTTCTCTGCTTTTATTTTTGATCCTTTTAACAATTTTTTGAGCAATTTTATTAGAAGTCTTTGGTAGTAAGATGGTAAATTCATCCCCACCATAACGAGCTAGAATATCATCTGCTCTGACCAATTCTT
>JBKHDA010000114.1:0-4234 GCA_046541575.1 Halanaerobium sp.
CTTTTGCCATATCTTTAAGTAAAATTGCTGTCATTAAATGATCCTGAGCATGGGTGAGCAGCAGACTGCTCTCCAATTTTTCTCCCCCTGCTTCTTTATTAATTAATTCTGTCTGTTTAAGGTGGGCCTTAATCAGTTTTTCATCAGCATCTTCATAAACTTCTGCTGCTTTTTCCGGCTCATTATTTTTAGCATGTTTGACAGCCTCTAAAAACTTCTTTTTTACTTCCCCACTTAAGGAAATTATTTCAATCAGGTTCTCTTCTAATTCCATCAAAATCCTCCTTCATCAACTATCAACTATTAACCAAGAGCTATAAACACCATCAGATAATGCAGTATTCCACCGGCTAAAATAAAAAAATGAAAAATCTCATGAAAACCAAAGTTAGGTGAAATATCTGGCTTTTTAATTATATAAAATACCGCTCCTGCAGTAAAAGAAAGACCTCCAGCAAACATTAAGACTAAATTGGATGTAGGCATTGTTGTAAATAACTGATGAAAGGCAAAAATACCAACCCAGCCCATTAGAAGGTAGACAATAGTATATAAAATTCTGGGTGTTTTAAAATACATAAACTTCAGGAAAAAACCTCCTAAAACGAGTCCCCACTGAACTGCAATGATTGTCCACTTCAGCCATCCTTCCAGATAAAGATAGGCAACAGGAGTATAAGAACCTGCAATCATCACAAAAATTGCAAAATGATCTAATTTGCGCCAGATTGAATTCTCATCATCTTCTTTCTTAAAAGCATGATATAAAGAACTGGCCAGAAACAAAAAAGCTACTGAAGCACCATATACTGCAGCCACAATTATTTTATCCGGACTTTCTAAAGCCCTAAAAATCAATAAGACTAAACCAATTAAAGCCAGTATAAATCCGACAAAATGAGAATAAAATGAAACTCTTTCTTCTTTTCTCATTTTAAAACCTCCATTCTATCTTCTTTCAATGATTATTACATCATATTTTTAGTTTTTCAGCTAAGTCTTTTACAATTCAGCTGATTATTAGCTGGCACCAATAATTTAAAATTTGAGCTTAAATTTACTTCTGTAATTATTATAACATTTTAGCTGTAAATTATCATCAAAAAATTAAAACTGCCAGCCCTAAAATAAGAACTGACAGTTATAATTTAATCTATTATTTTTTCATTTAATTATTCCGCTAACTCCAGTGCTATTTCCATCATATCTGTAAAGGTTTTTTCTCTTTCTTTTGAAGTGGTTTCTTCACCTGTTACTAAAGAATCACTTACAGTTAAAATGCTTAAGGCATCAACACCATATTTAGCAGCCAGAGTAAATAATTCTGCAGTTTCCATTTCTACAGCTAAAACACCGTATTCTTTCCATTTTTTCCAGGCATCACTGTCATCATTATAAAAGGCATCTGAACTTAAAATTGTACCTACCTTAACATCTGTACCATTTTCCTCAGCTACCTGATAAGCCTTTGCTAAAAGCTTAAAACTTGCTGCAGGTGCAAAATCTTTGCCATTAAAACGCATTTTATTTAGATTAGAATTACTGCAGGCTGCCTTAGCTAAAATTACATCTCTAACCTTTGCTTCTTCGTTAAAAGAACCACAGGAGCCAACTCTAATTAAATTTTTAACTCCATAATCTCTGATTAATTCGTTAACATAGATTGAAAGAGAAGGCATTCCCATACCTGTTCCCTGAGTTGAAACTCTTTTTCCTTTATAGGTCCCTGTAAAACCATACATTCCTCTTACATCATTATATTGCTTTACATCTTCTAAATAATTTTCTGCAATAAATTTAGCCCGCAGTGGATCACCCGGCAGCAGAATAGTTTCTGCAATTTCTCCTTTTTTTGCTCCAATGTGTACACTCATAAATATAACCTCCTATATAAATTTTCAGTTCTAATTCTTATTATAATATATAACTGATAAAATGACAAAAATCAACAATAAAAAAAGCCCTCCATTTTACTGGAAGGCTAAAATTTAAATTTATTTATTTAATTTTTCTATTTTATCCTTGTCTCCAGCAGTTATTTTTTTACCTTCTTCGGAAGTGATTGTACTGCCGCTGGATATCTCTTTGTTTGGAAAACTATCTTTACCTACATAAGAGAAAACCCTGCAGTTTCTGCCCATCACTGTTTCTTTTGGAATAACAGCCCTTTTTGCTATGATATTTAAACCACTATCCAGCAGATCAGGCTTTTCTCTATTGGGTGTGCTGTCATCTCCACATCCAATTCTGCAGTTTGCTTTTATTTCTACTTCTTTATCAATAATTGTTTTGTCAACCACTGTACCGCTGCGAATAATACTATCATTAAAAACAATTGAATTACGAAGCACAGCACCCTTTTCAATATAAACACCGGGGCTTATAATAGAATTTTCTACAGTACCATTAATAATTGCCCCATTTGCTATTAAGCTGCAGGAAGCTTTTGCATTTTTACCGAATTTAACAGGTGGTTTTTCTTCACTGCGGGTATGGAGTTTCCACTTTTTATCATATAGATTTAACTCCGGTACTGACTTTGCCATTTCTAAATTAGCTTCCCAGTAAGAATCAAGAGTCCCAACATCTCTCCAGTAATTATTATATTGATATAGATATACTTTTTGATTTTTATTTTCAATCATTGGTGGAATAATATGGTGTCCAAAATCTGAATTCTGCTGACTGCAATTTTGTTTTAAAAAGTCCATTAAAACATCTGTCTTAAAAATATAAATCCCCATTGAAGCCAGATTACTTGGCGGATCTGAGGGCTTTTCTACAAAATCTGTTACCTCCAGATCAGATGCATGATCAAGAATTCCAAAACGGCTGGCATCTTGATAATCCACCGGCTGAGCAGCAATAGTTAAATCTGCACCTTTTTCGCGGTGATAAGCGAGCATTTTGCTGTAATCCATTTTGTAAACATGATCACCAGAAAGAATAATTACCTCTTCAGGATTATTACTTCTAATAAAACTCATATTTTTATAAATCGCATGAGCAGTTCCTTTATACCAATCAGTCTCCCCTGGCTTTCCTCTAAAAGGCTGTAGAATAGTAACTCCACCCTTTTTTCGATCCAGATCCCAAGGTTTACCAATCCCGATATGATTATTAAGCGAATGAGGTAGATACTGAGTTAAAACACCAACATTATAAATTCCTGAGTTAACACAGTTGCTGAGAGCAAAATCAATCAGCTTAAATTTACCGGCAAATGGAACACCGGGCTTTGCTCTGTGAGCTGATAAAAGGTCAAGTCTGCTTCCTCTTCCACCTGCCAGAATTAATGCTAATGTTCTCATTTTATTTAACCCCCCAAAAAATTAAAATATAGCTCTGATTGGTATTTATTATACTGCTTTATTGATGGGATAAATATTTTTTTGAATATTCTTTTATATTATTATAATTATTGATATCTGAAATTTTTCCTTCATTTATTTAAAATGAACTTTAATTTCTTCAAAATAAGTATTTTTCAAAAAATGGCTTTTAAAATCGAAAAACCACCCGGGGAGGGTGGTTTTAATATCATTATTTTAAGGGTTATATTATTTGCTTATTAGTTTTAATTTTAGTTATTGTTTTGCTTTAGTTATTGAGCCTGGTTGGCTCTTATCAAATTTCTTAGTAGTTACCTAAGTTTTTAAATGCATTGAGCTTTTCTTGATTTTCGTTAGAGTCAAGTTTAGCCTCTTTCATGAATTTGTACATGTTGTTAAACATATGCAATCATCCTTTCTTATAAAGTTATTTTAGTTATAATTTGATTGACTTATATTAATTAAACTGTTGTCTTATAAATAAAACATTTTAGTACTGATTCAGATTAGAATCATGTTTTATCTGCTTTTGTTTCACAGATTGAAAATTGCTTTCCATTCTTCTAGCCTCACCATTGGAAGCTTTAATGAATGTGAATAATGAAGTAATCATTATTAAATCACCCTTTCTTATAGTCTTATTGTTGTTAATTAATTATAAGTGATTTTTTTATATTTTCTAGCTTAAGTTCATTATACATCTTTTAAATTAATTGTCAAGTTTCTAATTAATGTTTAAATTTACAGACTTCTTATAAGTTCTACCAGAGGTGGTGTACACTGTCTCTGATATATTCATCGTATATTTCGTCAACTCTATCCATTACCTCATCGGAAAGATCATCTGCTTCAGAAGCAGCTGCATTATCCTTTACCTGCCAGGGTTTTTTGCCGCCTGGAAT
>JBKHDA010000115.1:0-3848 GCA_046541575.1 Halanaerobium sp.
GCTGGAGCTGTCAAAGGATAAAATTATTATCAAAAAGGGAGGTGATAAGAAAAATAAAGGTCTCTCAAAATTATTTTTCAAAATAATTAAGTCTCATGTTTTAACGATTTATTAAGGGGGAGTAAAAAATGAAACGTAACAAATTAGTTGTTTTTGCTGCTTTAGTTTTAGTGATGATTTTTTCTTTTACAGCTTTAGCTCAGGATGACACAGTAGAAATAACAGTCGCTTCGGACACTGTTGGAGAGTCATACGAGTTAGCAAAGGAAGCTGCAGAAATGTATGAAGAAGAAAATCCAGATGTTGAAGTTAATATACTTGACACACCAAGATTGGCTGATGATCGCTTAAATCTGTATCTACAATATTTTGAACAGGAAAGTTCTGAGGTTGATGTTTATCAAATAGATGTTATCTGGCCTGGAGATTTAGAAGAACATTTTGTTGACCTCTATGATTATGGGGCAGAAGAATATGTAGATGATCATTTTGAATCAATTGTAAAAAACAATACAGTAGATGATAAACTGGTAGCAATGCCTTTTCAGATGGGAGCAGGTTTACTTTATTACAGAACTGATTTATTAGATAAATATGATTTAGATGTGCCTGAGACCTGGGAAGAACTGGATCAGGCTGCTAGAGTTATTCAGGAAGGAGAAAGAGAAGAAGGTAAGGATGATTTCTGGGGTTTTGTCTGGCAGGGAGATAATTATGAAGGTTTGACCTGTAATGCTTTAGAATGGTTTTACTCCAATAATGGAGGCCGTTTTATAAGTAGAGATCAAAAAATTACAGTAAATAATGATCAGGCTCTCGAAATGTTAGAATTGGCTTCTAACTGGCCTGGAGAAATTTCACCTAATGGAGTTGTAAGTTTTGCTGAAGAAGATGCAAGAAATGTCTGGGGGTCAGGTAATGCAGCCTTTATGCGCAACTGGCCCTATGCTTACAGTTCCAGTGTAAGTGATGACAGTCCAATTAAGGATGATGTTGGAATAACTCCACTTCCAAAAGGTAGTGAAGATGGAAAGCAAGCAGCTACTGCAGGCGGCTGGCAGATGGGAGTTAGTAAGTACAGTGAAAATCCAGAAATAGCTGCAGATGTAGTATTCTTCTTAACTTCATACCAGGTTCAAAAGTTGAGAGCGGTAGAAGGGGCCTTTAATCCGACTATTGAAGATTTATATGAAGATGAAGAGGTATTAGATGCTGTACCGATATTTGAAGATTTATATGATGTATACATTACAGCTATCCCCAGACCTTCAACTGAAACAGCACCCGATTATACAGAAGTTTCTGATACGGTTTCGGATTATGTGCATTCTGTTTTAAATGGGGATGAAGATCCAGAAGCAGCACTAAGATATATGGAAGTTGATTTACAGGACATTACAGGATTTGAAAGTGGAGAACCAGAAGAATATTAATTAGAAGAGAATAAGCTCAAGCCCCTCCATATAAAACTGGAGGGGCTAAAATTTACTTCAGGAGGAATCTTAAATGGATTACAAATTATTTTGGGGAGATATGCACATGAATGTGCGGACAGACCAGATGGAAGATTTAGAGAAAATTATGGAGCATGCTAAACAGGTTTTAGATTTCTTTCCTGTTGCCTATTATCCATTTTATGTTTATAATCAGCAGGGTTTAAATGTAGAAACATGTAATGAGGAAGATATTTTTTATGAACAGTGGGAAGATATTTGTGATGCCATAGCTGAATATAATGAAGAAGGGAAATTTGTAACCTTTCCTGGATTTGAATGGCATGGGGACAGGAAATTTTATGGAGACCACAATGTTTTTTATTTTAATGACCATGAACCTCTGGTTGGTTATAAAAAACTGGAAGATTTATATGATCATTTGCGGGAACATAAAGGAATAGCTATTCCTCACCATACAGCTTATAAAATTCGTGAAAGAGGTAAAGACTGGAATTATTTTGACCCTGAAATTTCACCTGTTGCGGAAATTTTTTCAATGCATGGTTCATCAGAAGGATGTCAGACCCCCTATACAATGAATCATAACCAATCTATGGGGCCCAGAGTATATCCGGGCAGTTTCCATTCCGGTTTAGAGCAGGGTAATAAGTTTGGTTTTATTGGTTCTGGAGATAACCATATGGGAATCCCTGGTTTTAGAGATCATGGAATTATGGGCTTATATGCTGAAGAATTAACAAGAGAATCAATCTGGAAAGCTATAAAAGAGAGAAGAACTTATGCAGTTACCGGGGATAGAATTAAATTGATTTTTGAACATCAGGACGGTACTTTTATGGGCTCAGAAACTAAAGCTGAAGCGCCGCATAAGTTTAATGTATCTGTTGAGGGCAGTGATATAATTGACAGAATAGATTTAATTAGAAATAATAAGATTATAGATGCTTTTGTGCAGACAGAAAATGAGGCTGCAAATAATAATGACAACAGAAAACGAAGAGTAAAATTACGGCTGCAGTTTGGCTGGGGGCCGGAAGAAAACTTTGAAACCCGCTGGAATAACTGGCAGGGTAATCTTTCAGTAGAAAATGGAGAGATTGTTGAACTGGAAACTGGCTTTAACTGGCGCAATCAAAAAGTTAATAAACAGAGTGATGGTTCATATAAGTGGAATTTAAAAACAAAAGCAAGAGAGTATGAACAGCATTTAATTTTTACCTTAGAAATAGATGATGATAGTCTGATAAAGGTTGAATCCGATGGCAAGGCAGTTGAAATACCGGGTGATAGAGCAGAAGAATTTAGCGATGTTATAGCCCATTATGATCAGGCAAAGGCGACTATCAAAAAGGAGTTTGGTTTAGATCCAGAAGACATTGAGAATCCGGACCATTTTTACCATAATGCCTTTAAATTAAAAATACACCGCAGTGTACCAGAATCAAAATACAAATTAAGCAAAAACTTTACTGATAATTATCAGGATGCAGCTTATTATTATGTTAGAGTTTATCAGCGCAATGGCCAGATGGCCTGGTCTTCTCCAATCTGGATTGAAAAATAAAGATTTAAGGGCCGTGAACTTTAGATAAAATTCATGGCCCAAACCAAAGTAGAAATTTAAAATATAGGAGTAGATCTAATAATGAAAAAGCAGAAGTTTCCATTTAATTTAATGGCTTTTCCGGCCGGTCCAGTCTGTAATTTAGACTGTGAATATTGTTATTACTTAGATAAAAGAGATCTTTATCCTAAAACTAATAATTTTAAGATGAGCGAAGAAGTTCTTGAAAATTATATAAGGCAGTATATTGAGTCCCAGCCTGGACCTGTTGTAAATTTTGGCTGGCAGGGAGGAGAACCTACTTTAAGAGGTTTAAATTTTTTTAAAAAAGCTGTAAAGCTGCAGCAGAAATACCTTCCATCGGGCTGGAAAGCTGAAAATTCAATTCAGACTAATGGAATTTTAATTGATCAACAGTGGGCTCAATTTTTTAAAGAAAACAACTTTTTAGTAGGAGTCAGCCTTGATGGGCCGCAAAAATTGCATAATAAATACAGAAAAGATAAAACAGGAAGAGGAACTCATAAAGATGTACTGGCTGGAATTAAAAAACTAAAAGAATATGGGGTGACCTACAACATATTAGCGGTTGTAAATAATTTAAATTCCAAAAAGCCAGTAGAAGTATATAAATTTTTTCGGGAGATAGGTGCTGATTTTATTCAGTTTATTCCTATTGTAGAAGAGAATGAAGAAGGAGAGATAAGATCATACTCAGTAAGTCCGGAAGAATATGGAAAGTTTTTAATTGGAGTTTTTAATCAGTGGTTAAATGATCTGGGAGACATTTATGTCCAAATATTTGAAGAAGCAGTATCAGCCTGGGC
>JBKHDA010000116.1:0-3845 GCA_046541575.1 Halanaerobium sp.
ACTGGTACAGAACTTATCCGGCTTTCCAAATTCATCAGACTGTTCTGCTATGTTTCTCCACATATTCCAGACACCTTCTGATTTTGTTTCTTTATTAAAGGGAGCGGGTGTCTGATCATCACCATAGCCCGAGTCTTCGGTCATCGAACCATTAGTAATAAAAACCAGATCATCTTCACTTAACTCAATCGAGAGATCATTATCATCTTTATCTCGGGCAGCTATTTTTTGGGCAGTCTTTTTATCCTCAGAGATTGAAAACTCAACATTATCAACAGTAACACCATACTTAAAATTGGCTCCATGGTCTTTTAAATATTTAACCAGAGGCTTGACAAAGGAAGTATACTGGTCATGTTCCGAAAACATCAGCATTGACATATCAGGCAGACCACCAATATGATGAATAAAGCGATTCATATATAATTTCATTTCTAAAGCACTGTGCCAGTTTTCAAAGGCAAACATTGTTCTCCAGTAGGTCCAGTAGTCACTATTTAAAAGTTCCTCCGATAAAATATCATTGATCGCCTTATTTTCAAGTTTTTGATCCGGTATATTAACAAATTCCATTAATTCTTCTGCCAGTTTTTGACTTAAATTAAATTTACCGTTATCATAGCGCTCACCCTGCTTGTGAGTAATCCGACAATTACTGTAATTTGGATCATCTAAGTTTTGATAATAAAGCCGCTCCAAAACGCTCTGTTCAGGATCTTCTGCAGAAGGGATTGAACTAAATAAATCCCATAAAACTTCAAAGTGATTTTCCATTTCCCTTCCACCCCGGGCCACATAGCCTTTATTCTGCAGAAGCTGACCATCAAGAGAACCCCCGGGAACATCCAGTTTTTCTAAAAAGGTAATTTTACTGCCATCCAGATGAGCATCGCGAATTAAAAAACAGCCTGCAGCCAGTGAGGCAATCCCGGTTCCAATTAAATATGCTTTTTTAGCTTCGATTCCCTCCGGCTTTCTGGCAGCTACTAATGAATGAAGCCTTCCATTTGTAAGTTTTAATCTGTCATCATAAGTTTTTAATTCCATTCTGCTACTTCCTTTCCTTAAGTTAAAATAATTTAATTAACCTGAATACTGCTTAAATTTATAATATGATTCATTAGTATTTTTCACAATAGATAAAAAAACTGCAGTGTTTGAAATTCCAACACTGCAGCCTCTCTGCCTAATTTTTAGGCAGTACTATTAAATTGTCTGATTAGAAGAAATCACGGTCCTCTTTTTGCCAGATATTATCCAGTTCAACACTTCTTTTAAGAGATAAGGCGATATTCCCATTAAACAGCTCTCCAATTCGTCTGATTATAATTTCAGTATCCTCTTCCATTCCTCCCTCAATCCATCTTAAGACCATTTCTGTTAAAGCAGATTGATAAAAGGTAGCAATTAAATTTTTATCTGCCTCAGCTGCTGGAATATCCTTGCTTTTTTGCTCTACATAGAGGGACATTATCTTTCCCGCTACCCTGTAAATATAGGCTTCCAACTCTTCTCTTCGAATAGAATTATATATATGATAAATGGCCTTTTTATTTTTCAGGGCAAAATCTACTGCTAAAAGAAAGCTTTCCTCCCAGGAAAGAGTTTCATTATATTCAGCAATTACCTTTTGAATTTGCTTTTCAAAGATTTCTGATAGAATTTCGTAGATATCCTGATAGTGATAATAAAAGGTATTTCTATTGATCTCACACTTTTTAGCAATCTCCTTAACTGTGATCTCATCAAGTGAGTGCTGATTTAGCATCTCAATAAATACCTCTCTGATTAAGTTCTTTGTATATTGACGCGCCAATTTATTATCACCTCTATCAAAAAATCAATCATTATTGATAAAACTAAGAACTCCTTTTGTTTTTCTTAAAATCAATCTTTTTTACATTGTCCCGCCTGGGTTGATAAGTATTTACCAAATCTACTAAAGCGGAAATAATCTCTGAAGCAGCACCCTTTTCTGCCAGTCTTTCCAGCTTCAGCAGATGCTTATCTAAAAACTCCTGATCCACCGCCTCTAAGTTATTAATAAAGATCCGCTCGTGTTCTGTGGCTATATTATCTTCTGTATCACATAAAAGCTCTTCGAAAAGCTTTTCTCCTGGCCGCAGACCAATCACCTCAATATCTATATCTTCATAGGGAGTGAATCCAGATAGTGAGATTAAATCTTCAGCCAGCTCCATAATTTTAACCGGTTCCCCCATATCAAGGACAAAGACCTCTCCTCCTTTTCCAAGTGCTCCAGCCTGAATAACAAGCTGTGAGGCTTCCGGAATAGTCATAAAATAGCGGGTTATATCCTTATGGGTCACTGTCAGCGGACCACCACTGGCAATCTGTTTTTTAAATAAGGGAATTACACTTCCCTGACTGCCCAGCACATTACCAAAGCGGACTGCCATAAATTTAGTTTTAGATTTCTTATTTATTGTCTGGACCACCATTTCGGCTGCTCTTTTGGAAGCTCCCATCACATTGGTGGGGTTAACTGCCTTATCAGTTGAAATCAAAACAAAGCGATCAATTTCAGACTCGGCTGCTGTTTGAGCTAAATTTCTGGTTCCTAAAATATTATTCTTTACAGCTTCTTCCGGACTGGTCTCCATTAAAGGTACATGCTTGTGAGCAGCTGCATGGAAAACTACATCCGGTGAATGTTCTCTAAATACCTTTTCAAGTTTTGCTTTATCTCTAATGCTGCCGATAATTGAAATCAAATCTAAATTAGGATAGTTTTCTTTCAAATCTCTTTCCAAAAAATAAGTGGTGTTTTCATTAATATCCAGGATAATAATCTTCTGCGGATTAAACTTTGCCACCTGGCGGCAGATTTCTGAACCAATTGAACCTCCACCACCACTGACTAAAATTGTTTTATTCTCAAGATAGGCCGAGATTTCATCGGAAATTAAATCAACCTGGTCCCGGCGCAGTAGGTCTTCTACTTTTACCTGCCGGATCTGATTTAAGGAAACATCTCCCTTAAGTATCTCGTAAACTCCGGGTACAATCTTCACCTTAACATCCTTTTTATTGCTAAGCTCATAAAATCTTTTAATTGTCCTACCTTCAGCAGAAGGGATAGCGATAATTACTTCATCAACATCGTATTCTTCTATTAACTGCGGGATCTTTTTAGTTTTACCGAGTACCTGGTGGCCGTGGATTTCAAGTTTCTGTTTGGCCGGATCATCATCTACCAGGCCGATTATTCGTTTCCCAATTTCAGGGTGTTTCTGCATCTCTCTAATAATCATCTCTGCTGCATCACCGGCACCTATAATTAAAACCCGGCTCTGTGACTTATTTGTCTGGTTGCGGTTTAAAAAATCCTTTAAAAGACGGAGTCCAAAGCGCATTCCACCCAGAAGAAAGATATCTGTCATCAAATTAATGGCCACAATACTGCGGGGAAAAGCAACTCTAAAAAAGTAAAGATAAATTACAAATAAAATGTTAATGATGATTGTAGCCTTAAAAATAGAATAGAGCTCTGACATGCTGGCATACTGCCACATTTTATTGTAGAGTGAAGAAAAATACAAGACAAAAAATGAAATCACTGTAATTGCAGCTAAGTAATTAAGCTCAAAATACTGCAGCCAGGCTTCGTCAAAGCGCAGGATAAAGGAAAATAAGACTGCCAGATTAATCAAAAGCAGGTCAATAACAATTAACCTCGGCTTTTTGTATAATTTCAATAAATATTCAATCATATAAAACTCAACTCCCGATTTGAATTTCTCCCTGTGAATAGCTATTTATATTATATTGTACTTTTAGTTTTAATTCAATCAATTCGACAAAGTTAGCTATGAAAAAACTCT
>JBKHDA010000117.1:0-3812 GCA_046541575.1 Halanaerobium sp.
AAGCCAATGACTCCCGTGGTAAAGAAGTATTTATTTCCACAGATGATTCTAAAGTAAAAGCAATGGTTATTCCGACCAATGAGGAATTAGTTATTGCCAGAGATACAATGGAATTAATAAATCAGTAAAATTATTCTTGACAGTTACAGCTGCTTTTTATATAATAAAATGTGGCTATTTACAGGGGTGATCAAATAAATTGTATATAAACCTCAGTGATTTAAAAGAAATTGGAGGTAGAAAACAGCTTTCGCTGGAGCTTGAATTTCACAATCTGGAATTTGCTAATCGTGAGATAGAAATAGAAAAGCCGATTGAGCTTGAGCTAGAAATTTTCAATACTAGAGATTCTTTTGTAGTAGAAGGAAAGCTCAAAGCCGAATTGATTTTAAGCTGCAGTCGCTGTTTGCAAAAATATAGTTCTCCAGTTGAATTGGATATTTCCGAAGATGTTTTAAAAAGTGAAATGGAAGATGAGGAAGAGCTGTATTTAGACGAGATTGTTGTGGATAATATAATTCTATCTCTACCGATGAAACCTCTCTGTTCTGATAACTGCAAAGGGATCTGTCCCAAATGCGGTCAGGATTTAAATGAAGGTGAATGTGACTGTGAGGTAGAAGCCTTAGACCCACGTCTGGCTAAACTTAAAGACTTTTATAATGAAGATGAATAAATAAAGGAGGTGTATAGAATGGCTGTACCAAAGAAACGTACTTCTAAAACACGCAAGCGCAAAAGACGTACTCATAAAAAACTGAGCGCTCCAAATCTTGTAGAATGTTCAAACTGCCATGAAAAGATTTTATCTCATCATGTATGCCCTGAATGTGGACACTATGATGGCAAAAAGGTGAGCGGAAATTAAAATATTCTAGATAAGCAGAGATCTCTTACGGAGAGATTCTCTGTTTTTTTCTTACCATAAACTTGCAATTGACCGACGGTTGAGATATAATGTTTTGCAAATGATAAGATATAAATTTCTGTTTTTTTGGACTCTGGGAGGCGGCAAAATTGTACAGAATAGCTGTTGATGTAATGAGTGGAGAAAAGAGTGCTGCAGAATTAATAGCAGGAGCTTTAAAAGCACTCAATGAAGAAAATGAAATAGAATTGACCCTGATTGGTGAATATGATATTATAAGCGATGAGTTAGCAAAAACTGACTATGATTCGAAAAGACTTAAAATAGAAGCAGCAGATCAGATTATTACAATGGATGATTCACCAATCAAAGCTCTGCGAAAAAAGAAAAATGCTACAGTCAATGTAGGAGCAAAGCTATTAAAAGAGTCAAAAATTGATGCTTTTATTTCTCCAGGCAATACAGGTTCAGTTATGGCAGCTGGCTTATTAAGAGTTGGTCGGATTAGGGGTGTTTCCAGACCGCCGATTGCAATTCAGTTTCCTGCTGCTAATGGAAGCACATTAGTTTTAGACAATGGAGCCAATACTGACTGCAGTCCTGAAAATTTACAGCAGTTTGCCTTAATGGGACAGCTTTATGCAGAAAATGTAATGAAAATTACTAATCCTAAAGTTGCCCTGCTAAATATTGGTGAAGAAAAGAGCAAGGGTAATAATTTAAGCAAAGAGACTTATGATGTTTTAAAAAATGATCATAGAATTAAAAACTTTATTGGCAATGTTGAAGGTAGAGATATATTTACTGATAAAGTAGATGTTTTAGTAACTGATGGATTTGTGGGTAATGTAGTTTTAAAAACAACAGAAGGAGCGGCCTCTTTTTTTCTTGATTTAATTAAAGAAAGTTTTAAAACTAATTGGAGATCAAAAATAGCTGCTCTACTATTAAAACCTTATTTGAAAAAAGTTTTGCAAAAAATTGACTATAGGCAGTATGGTGGAGCTCCCCTGCTGGGAGTTGAAGGTGTTATAATCATCAGCCACGGCGGTTCAGATGCAACTGCTATTTATAATGCTGTTAAAGCAGCAAAAAATACTGTAAAAGAAGATATTGTTTCACTGATAAAAAGTGAGTTAGACAAGAATGAGGAGTTGGAATAAATGGCATTGAAAACAGAACTATGTGATTTACTGGAAATTGAAAAGCCAATTATTCAGGGAGGTATGGCCTGGGTTGCAACCGGCGAATTAGCAGCAGCAGTTTCTAGTGCAGGTGGCCTGGGTATAATTGGATCAGGAAATGCTCCGGCAGATGTAATTGAAAAAGAAATTGAAAAGGTGAGAGAATTAACGGATAAACCATTTGGGTTAAATATTATGTTACTTTCTCCTTTTGCAGATGATATAATAGAACTGGCTATAGAGAAAAAAGTACCAGTTATAACAACAGGAGCCGGCAATCCTGGTAAACATGTTAAAAGATTTCAGGAAGCAGGATCTAAGGTTATTCCAGTGGTTCCTTCTGTGGCTCTGGCCAGAAGGATGGAGAGGCTGGACGTAGATGCAGTTATTGTTGAAGGAACAGAAGCTGGAGGCCATATTGGTGAGCTGGCGACCATGGCTCTTGTGCCTCAGGTTGTTGATGCAGTCGAGATTCCGGTTATTGCAGCCGGTGGAGTTGCTGATGGAAGAGGTCTCGCTGCTGTTTTAGCACTGGGTGCAAAGGGAGTACAGATTGGAACCAGATTTGTATGTTCTGAAGAATGTACAGCTTCTAAAGATTTTAAAGAAGCGATTGTAGGTGCCCGTGACAGAGATGCAGTTGTTACAGGCCGCAGTACAGGCCATCCGGTTAGAAATCTTAAAAATAAACTTACTAAAGAGATTGAAAAATTGGAAAAAGAGGGTGTAGACCCTGAGAAAATAGAAGAACTGGGCTCAGGCAAACTAAGAGATGCTGTTGTTGATGGTGATGTTAAAGAAGGTAGTGTTATGGCAGGACAGATCTCAGGTATGATCTCTGAAATAAAAAGTGTAAAGGAAATTTTAGATGAAATTTTGCTTGCAGCTGAAAATACAATAAAAAACAGTTATAATTTGATGGAATAATATAATTTTTAAAATATTTTTGTAAATTATTCGAATATAAAAGAGGTGTCAAATTTGATAAACCTTAATGATAAAAAAGTTTTAATCACAGGTAGTTCTAGAGGTATTGGAGCTGAAATCGCTAAAAAAATGGCTGCTTTAGGAGCAGAGGTTATAATTAATTATGCTCATTCTCAAGCTCGAGCTGAAAAAGTAAAAGAAGAAATTGAAGCAGCTGGTGGTACAGCACATTTAGTTCAGGCTGATGTAAGCGATTTTAATGAGGCATCAGAATTAGTTAAAACTTCCTATAAAAAAATGGGAGGATTAGATGTATTAATTAATAATGCAGGAATTACCAGAGATAAATTAATTTTAAGAATGAAGGAAGAAGATTGGGATCAGGTCTTAGACATTAATTTAAAAGGAGTCTTTAACTGCACTAAGAATGCGGTTAGGTATTTGCTAAAGGCTGAAAATGGAAAACTGATAAACATTTCTTCTGTAGTTGGAGTTAATGGAAATGCAGGTCAGGCAAATTATTCTGCAGCTAAAGCTGGAATAATTGGCTTTACTAAAACAATGGCCAAAGAGCTTGCTTCAAAAGGAGTCTGCTCAAATGCGATAGCTCCCGGTTTTATAGATACAGAAATGACTGATGAGTTAAGTGATAAAATTAAAGAAGGAATTATAGAACAGGTTCCACTGAGTCGTTTTGGTAGAGCAGAAGAAGTAGCAGATTTAGCAGCATTTTTAGCATCAGATAATGCAAATTACATAAATGGTGAAGTAATTAAAATTGATGGCGGTATGGGAGTATAAAAGTGCGCCGCCCTCGATGGGCAAGTGCAGAG
>JBKHDA010000118.1:0-3794 GCA_046541575.1 Halanaerobium sp.
CCTTTATCGATAACATTCTGGCCCGGGGTGGTTTGACCAGTATGCTGGAACTAATTTCTCTCATCATCTTTGCTGTGCTTCTGGGTGGGCTTTTAGAAAAAATGGGAGTTTTAAACAGCCTTTTAAAACCATTTCTGCATCTGATTAAGAAAAAAATTCATCTGATAGCTGTTACTCTCTTTGCAGGTATCACATCAGCCGCCCTGGGCTGTAATCAGTTTCTGGGAGTGTTTTTACCGGCCAAAATGCTGGCTAAAAACTATGATCAGATGGGTGTAAAGCGAGAAGAAATGGCCCGGGCTCTGGGAGATTCAGGACTTATCTTTTCACCTTTAATCCCCTGGAATGTTAATGCGTTAATGATGACTGCAGTTTTAGGAGTAAATACAATTGAATATTTTCCCTATGCATTTTTTCCACTCTTGATTCCCTTATCCAATCTTTTAGTAACTTATCTTGCAGAAAGAGGATAATTAATTTACTCCTCGAGCAGTGATAAATATTCTGCTCTAAGCTGATCTGTCAGAAAAATATCTGCTGCAGTTTGATAAAAGTTCTGCCCCTCCTGGTAGGCTTTAAGAGCCTGCACCTTAAAAATTACAGGCTCACTGGTTCTCCTTTGGGCCACCTTTTTAGCTTCATCTACTCCCAGACTTAAATGGACATAGTTGCGCCCCATAGGCTTTAGGCCGGAGCTTAGTATTTTATCCTTAACCTCAGGTCGAGTTCCGTGGTAGAGAATCTCAGGTGGCTTAACCTCACTATAATCTGGATTAACACCCTCTATGCTGTGCCCGTAACTGGCTCTAATTCTTTTTCTGTCATCTAAAAAGCTGAAGCGGCCTTTGGGATCATTTTTGACCAACTGAATTAAGTCATCCTTAGTGATATTTTTAAATTTTTTTCTCAGAGTCTGCAGCAGTTTATCTGTTTCAACTGAAGCATCTGCTGCCAGTTTTAAATCAAAGTCTTCCGGATGGTGGCGCAGGATGTAGGATACTGTTTTAGAAAGTTTAGTTTTGTTCATCAAAAAACCCTCCAAATTTAAAATTCGATTTAGTCATCTCTGCTGTGTGTGTTTTAAACTATTCTCTGCTTCTCCTTTAATAATATTCAAGACAAATATTAAATTACCTGCCTTTTAATTTTTTAGTAAATTAACTGCAGGGTATTCTAATCTTCTTTTAACTTAATTTTAAAAACTTTTTAATTTATCTGTGCTATTCTGAATTCAGAATAAAGAAATTGAGTATTATAATTTTAACTGGAGGTATAAAAAAATGAAGAAAAAATCAACACTTTATGTAATGACTCTTTTTCTTTTAATAGCACTTGTTTTTGGAGCCGGCAGTGCAGCTTATGCCCAGAGTGAGGCAGAAGATGTTGAACTGGCAGTTGTAGATGTTGCAGAAGTTGTAGAAGTCGATTCAGAAATCATGTTTTCAGAGATCCATTCACTCACTGAAGAAATGAATTACAAACTTACGGTAGATGATCAGTCGCTGGAATGGTACTTAGAAGATGAAGTTAACGGAATTTCAAATTTAGCCGGTGAAGATGTTAGCGAAGAAGTTGATGAGGTAGTTGGAGATAAAGAAGATATAGAAGAAGTGAAGGACAGCTCTGGAGTCGAAGTTATAACCGATGAAATTATTGATAGCCTGGAAAGCTAAAATTAATAAATAAATATTTAATTTAAAACAATAATTGAACCGGGAGGTTATTAAAAATGATTAAAAATAATATTAAAAAAGTTACAGTCTTACTTATTGTGATTGCAATTGCTTTTACTGTTACACCACTAATTGCTGCAGAATCACCTGATCCTGATGATACTGAACTGGCCATTGTTAATAGTTATGAAGTGCAGTCTGAAACAGAAAAAGATCTGTCAGCCGATCAAATCCATGCAGCAGCAGACGAATTAGACTATGAGCTTACAGTTGATGTTCATGTGCTTGAAAAATATTTAGATGAAGATCTGGAAGCAGTAAACAATCTAAAGTTTGAAGATGTAACTGATGAAGTTACAGATATCTCTGATGCAGATACGGTTGATGATTTTGAAGATAAAGAAGAAGTAGCCAATATAACAGATGAGGTTATTGAAGAAATTTCGGAGTAAAAAACAATAGAAAAATATAAACCCTCTTTTTAGCAAGCATTTCTTTTCAATAAAAATAACTGAAAATTACTTAAGCGGCAGAGTCCTTTGAAATTAAAGGCTCTGCCGCTTATTTTTTACTCTTAATTCCTAAGGGATAACCATCACCATTCATTCTTTCATGATGAGTCAAAAATAAATCAGTCTGACTGTCTGATTTTAAATGGGCAGCACTACTTTCAATATTTATTTCTTTTCTAAAGCTTAGCTAATATATATTCTACGGCTTCATTACCCTTTTCAATTTCTTTAGTTCTTAAAATAAAACCATAGTCACCCATAGCAGCTGCCAGTATTGGAGAAACAGCTTCGTGCTCAACTATAAGATCACCGTAATTATACAAAATATCTTCTAAACTGTGTTGATAATTAATTAAATTCTTTCTTCCAACATAAAAACAGTTATATTTTCTAGTTATATTGCTGTCAAATTCAGCCTGCGTAATCATTTCTGCATACTTTCTGTAAATATCAATATCATTTGCATAATTAAACATAGCAAGTGCTGGACCTCCAGGAGGCCTGATATTTGCTTCCAGGGCAACAATCCGCCCATCATCTAACTTAAAATATTCAAAGTGGAAAAATCTTTCCCTGACTTTAAAAGCTTCAACAGTTTTTAAGCCAGGCTCCACTATATCTTCAGGCAGTTTTCTTGGTATATAGCAGGATATATCAAGTCCTTTATTTACTGTCTCCATTATCCCTTGATTAAAAATTAATGATGAGGAAAAGACAATATTTCCTTCCTGATCTGTTAAGCCATCAAAGGTTTGAATTTTCCCGTCAATAAATTCTTCCATTATATAATCAAAATCTGATTTTCTATCAAAAAAATCAATTAACTCCTGCCTGTTTTTAATTTTATAAGTATCAGCAGCTCCTACACCTTTATCAGGTTTAACAACAACTGGATAACCAACTTCTTTAATTAACTCTTCTGCTTCCTCAATATTCCTAACAATCTGACCTCTGGCTGTACTTATTCCTGCCTTCTTATATATTTCTTTCATTTTTGATTTATATTTTATAGCTTCAATATCATCTAATTTTAAACCTTCAACATTGAAATCTGTTCGCAGTCTGGCATCTGTTTCCAGCCAGTATTCATTATGAGATTCAATTCGATCAATCTTCCCATATTTATAGGTTAAATATCCACAGGCCCTGAGAAGCTGGGAATAGTCTTCCATATCATCAACTCTATAATATTCTGTCAGTGCAGACTTAAGTTCACTTCTCAATTCTTCATAGGGTAAGTCACCAATTCCCATTACTCTGACTCCCTGTTCTTTAAGTGCTGCACAAAAATTATAAAAATTGTTTGGAAAATATGGTGATAAAAATATATAATTCATAATAAACTTCTTTTGTCTCCCTTCTGTTTGCATAAGTAGTTAGCTGATTTAGTTTAGTTACTATCAGAAAGCTCCATTATCTTATTTAAGAAAGCCCTGGGGTTTTTAATGAACTCTGAATACGAAAACTCTAACAGTTTATCTTTTAGCTCTGCCTGCAGTCTATTTTGCTTAAGCTTAATTTTAATTGCCCCTACCTTAAATCCATCAATTTCTTTAATCTGATCTAAGTTATTATTTTCTAAATCAAGCTTTATCTCTTCTTTCAGCCG
>JBKHDA010000119.1:0-3773 GCA_046541575.1 Halanaerobium sp.
AGTGCGCCGCCCTCGATGGGCAAGTGCAGAGCCGACCATTCGCAATAAAATGAAGGCTCAGCGAAAGGAGGTGAATGGAGTGGAAAATATTCTAGAAAGAGTTATTGATATTGTAGCAGAAGAATTAGCAGTTGACAGAGATGAAGTTACTGAAGACTCTTCATTTATAGAAGATCTTGGAGCAGATTCTTTAGATGTGGTTGAATTAGTTATGGCATTTGAAGAAGAATTTGATGTAGAAATTCCTGATGAAGATGCAGAAGATATTCGCACAGTAGAGGATGCTGTAAATTATTTAGAAGAAGTTCTTTAAGCAATAATTAAGGATGAAGCTCCCTCTGTGGAGTTTTCATCCCTTTTTATTTATTTTAATGGATGGTGATATATAAATGAGAGAGTTGTTTAATGAGAGTAAAATATTAGAGTTTGAGAAAAGCTTAGATTTAGATTTCGAAAATAAATTTTTAATACAGAGAGCTTTAACTCATAAATCTTATCCAAATGAAAATAGAAGACTCAATTTAAAGGATAATGAGCGTTTAGAATTTTTGGGAGATTCAGTTTTGAGTCTGTCAGTCAGCACTTATATTTTCAACAAGTTTTCTAATTTTCCAGAAGGAGAATTAGCTAAAATGAGAGCAGTTATTGTAAGTGCTCCAATTCTGGCAGAAGTTGCTAAAAGAATTGAACTTGGTCAATTTTTATTTTTAGGAAAAGGTGAAGAAATGACCGGGGGCAGAGAAAGGGATTCTATTTTAGCAGATACAATGGAAGCAATTTTTGGTGCTTTATATCTTGACCAGGGTTTTGCAGCTGCAAGTGATTTTATTTTAGATTTACTAAAAATTGATATTATTAATGTAGCAGAGGGTAATCATATACAGGATTATAAAACTATGCTGCAGGAAGTTATTCAGGAAAATGGAAATGTCAGACCTGAATATGAGGTGGTTGATGAAGAAGGACCCGATCACAATAAAACTTTTATAGTAGCTGTAAAATTAAATGAAGATAGTCTTGGTTCCGGACAGGGATCAAGCAAAAAAGAAGCTGAGCAGGAAGCAGCAAAAGTTGCTTTGGATAAATTAAATAAACTTGACTAGTTAATTGGGGGTAAAGGGATGTATGCAATAAGAGGAGCAATTAGTGTTGAAGAAAATACAGCCAGGGATATTTCATCAGCAACAAAGGAAATTATGCAGAGTCTGATGCAGGATAATGAACTTAAAAAAGAAGATTTGATAAGTATAATTACTACAACAACTGATGATCTAACTAAAGTTTATCCCGGCAGGGCATTAAGAGAAATCGGGTATAATTTAACTCCAATATTATGTATGCAGGAAATGAAGGTTGAAAATAGTAGTCAAAAAATGATAAGATTATTGGTGCATGTTGATGGAAACAAAGATAAGAGACAGATCAAACATCAATATCTAAAGAAAGCTAAAAAATTAAGACCGGATTTGGTTGAATAAATATATTTCTAAAAGGTGATGTGAAATTAATGGAAAATGTAATAGCAATTGATGGTCCGGGTGGAGCTGGTAAGAGCACCATTGCAAAATTGCTGGCTAATAAATTAAATTATCTTCATCTTGACACCGGGGCTATGTATAGAGCTGTAACCCTGGCTGCTTTAAAAAAAAATATTGATTTTAAAGCGGAGGAAAAATTAGTTGATTTAGCAAAAAAAATTGATATTAATTTCGATGAAAGGGGAGACATTTTCCTTAATGGTGAAAATGTAAGTGAAGAAATTAGGACCGCTGAGGTAAATGCTCATGTTTCTGAGACTGCAGCAGTTAAAGGAGTACGTGAGGTTTTAGTAGAAAAGCAGAAACAGCTGGCTCAAAACAATAAAGTTGTAATGGATGGGAGAGATATTACAACAGTTGTTCTGCCGGAAGCTGAACATAAATTCTTTTTAACTGCTTCTCTAGAAGAAAGAGCTAAAAGACGCTATCAGGAAGTTAAATCTAAAGGAGAAACTGCAGATTATGAGAAAATCAAAAAAAGTATTGCTCGCAGAGATAAATTAGATAGTGAGCGCGAGCATTCTCCCTTAAAACAGGCAGAGGATGCAGTTTTAGTAGATACCACAGATTTATCTATAGAGCAGGTTCTGGCTAAGATGATAAAAATTATTGAAGGTGAATAACAGTGAAAAGGTTAATTTATCAGAGTATTCGACTGCTTCTGCTGGCCATTTTTAAAATATTTTTCAGGATCAGAGTTAACGGCAAAAATAATCTGCCTGATAAAGGTGGAGTTATTGTTATGTCCAATCATATTAGTGCTTTTGATCCACCATTACTGGCTGCTGTTTTACCCAGACCGGTAAGATTTATGGCCAAAAAGGAGCTCTTTGAAAATCCGTTTATGCGTTTTGTTTTATTTTTAGCAGATGCTTTTCCGGTTGACCGAAGTAAAAATGATATAACAGCTGTTAAAAAATCACTGTCTGTTTTAAAAGATGAGGAAGTACTCGGATTATTTCCGGAGGGTACAAGAAGACCGGAGGGTAAACTTGGTAATCCTAAATCCGGTTCGGTAATGTTAGCTGTAAAAAGTGGAGTTCCTATTTTACCTATTGGAATTAAGAATGTAAAAAATGAAGGAAGAATAACAATTAATATTGGTAAAACTTTTACTCTGGATCAATTTGCTAAAAAAAGATTAAGCAAAAAAGAGAGAAAAGAAGCAGCTCAATTTATTAAAGAAAAAATACAAAAAGAGCTAGCTGGCAAAGAATAATTACTGATAAAGCCCTGCAGTGTATATTTTTTAAGTTTTTTTAGATTTAAAGCAGGATTTTAAAGATTAATAGAGAAAAAAGTTTAAGAGGTACCATGTTTTTTTTATTGTAATGTATTTGTTGTTGTGTTGGAAGGAGGTGAAGGTTCTGGAGGTTATTACAGCAGAAGAGGCCGGGTTTTGTTTTGGAGTGGAAAGAGCCATTGATATGGTTTTAGAGGCAGCCAGTAAAAATGACAATTTAAAAGTTTATACACTGGGTCCACTGATTCATAACCCACAGGTAGTAGAGAAACTGGCAGAAAAAAATGTTATAGTTGCCTCTTCACTTGCCGATATTGATTCCGGGATAATTATTATCCGTTCTCATGGAGTTGCCCCGGAAGTAATTGAGAAGGCAAGAGCGAAAAATTTAAAAATTATAGATGCTACCTGCCCCTATGTTAAAAATGCTCAAAAATATGCAAAACAGCTGGTTGATGAGGGCTATCAAACCTTTATTTATGGTGATGCAGATCATCCAGAAGTTCAGGGAATTTATGGGGCAAGTGATAAAAAAGCAATTATAATTGGAGAAAAAGAGGATTTAAGATCTATTGAGCTAAAAGCTAAAATTGGTTTAGTAGCTCAAACTACAAAATCTCCTGAGTCTTTTCGGGAAATTATTGATTTAATAGCTACAAATGTTAAAGAACTTAAAATTTTTAACACTATTTGTAATACTACAGATGTACGTCAATCTTCAGCCAAAAAATTAGCCGAAGATGTAGATATAATGTTTGTAATAGGGGGTCATAATAGTGCTAATACTACAAGGCTTGCAGAAATTTGTGAAGCCACAAACACCCCTACTTATCATATAGAAACAGCCGCTGAAATTAAAAAAGAATGGCTGTCTGGAAAAAATAAAGTTGGAATTACAGCTGGAGCATCGACTCCAGACTGGTTAATAAGGGAGGTTGTTCAGTTAATGAACGAAGAAAAAAAAGAAGTAAATGTTGAGTCAACTGAGAACG
>JBKHDA010000120.1:0-3708 GCA_046541575.1 Halanaerobium sp.
TCTACTCCAAGAAATGCAGTTAATCAGGCGAGTCTCGTAGCTACTAACTTAATTAATAACCGCTACAGACAGGTACCGGTAACTAAGGTTAGAGAATTAGTGGAAAATGATGCCTTTATTGTAGATGTTCGCGAAAAAGACGAATATGAAATGGGACATCTAACTAATTCTGTTAATATTCCTTTAAGTGAGTTGAGAGAAAGAACAGATGAAATCCCTAAAGACCAGCCGGTATACCTTCACTGCCGATCAGGTCAGAGAAGTTACAATGCAGTTCTGGCACTTCAGGGCAGAGGTTATGATAATGTAATTAATATTGCTGGATCCTTCTTAGGAGTTTCTTTTTATGAATATTTTCGAGATCAGACAACTGATCGTGAAAAGATTGTAACCGAGTATAACTTTGAATAAAATATTGGTACAAAGAAGTACCGGGCACCTGGAAAATAAATCCAGGTGCCCGGTACCCAATATTAATCAGGCCATCAGGGTTAAACTTGGTGGTCTTTTTAATCATTTAACAGGAATTTTAAAATTGATAATTTAAAGTAAGTATGATATCTTTGATGTTAGTATATAACTTATGTTCAGAAAGATAGTTACTAAGATAAGGACGTGTAATAAATGGCTTTAAATGCTAATCAAAATAATAAACAGCCGAAAAACTCTGCTGCTCAAAATGGCAGCCCGACTGTTAACAGAAAACAAAATAAAGACAAAAAAACTAAAACTGAAAAATTTCTAACTTTTTTAACCTGGGGATCTATCTTTCTTTTATGGTTTGTAATTACCAGATTAGGTATTTTTACCCCTACTCTGCTTCCCGGTCCGGTCAGAGTCTGGAGAGCTTTTCTTAATATCTTAGAAAATGGTTATAATGGAGTGCCACTCTGGCTTCATTTAGGTGCCAGTTTTAAACGGTTATTTGTTGCTCTATTTTTTGCAATATCTTCTGCAGTGCCTCTGGGACTTTTAAGTGGATATTTTGATAAAGTGGAAGCAATAATTGACTCAGTGGTAGAATTTTATCGACCACTGCCACCACTGGCCTATTATACACTTTTAGTGCTCTGGTTTGGTATTGATGATACTTCCAAGCAGATCCTTTTATTTTTAGCTGCTTTTGCTCCAATTTATATTGCCTGTGTTTCGGCAGTCCGAAAATTAAATCAGGACTTTGTTTTAAGTGCTAAATCTTTAGGGGCAGATCAGAGAGATGTTTTTTTTAAAATTGTACTTCCCGCTTCTCTGCCGGAAATTTTTACTGGAATTAGAACAGCTTTTGGTGTTGCTTATACTACTCTTGTCTCTTCAGAAATGGTTGCTGCAACTTCTGGAATTGGCTGGATGGTTTTAGATGCATCAAATTTTTTAAAAAGTGAAGTAATTTTTGTCGGCATTATAATTATGGGAATTACCGGTGTGATTATTGATGCAGGCTTAAGATTTTTAGAAAGGAAAATTATTTTCTGGAAAGGTCATGTTTAATTGATTAGATTGTTTTCCTTTGAAACAAATTTGTATGAAAAAACTATTAGATTTGACGTAACGCAGTAAAACATGGAGGGGAAAAAATGAAAAAAAATTATGCGAAAAAAATATTATTACTTTTGTTAATCACAGCCCTTGCTTTAAGCTTAACTGCCTGTGGTAATGACCAGGCTGAAAATGGTGCAGATGTAGAAAACACAGGCAGCGAAGAATCCCTGCCCGAAGAAATCAACCTGGGAATTTTAAGAGTTCCCAATGATGAAACTATTGCTCTTGCTGAAGGATTTTTCGATGAATATTTTACTGATCGCGGAATTGAAGTTAATACCAGAGTTTTTGATTCAGGTGCAGAAGCAAACCAGGCACTGGCATCAGGAAGTATTGATTTTGCTACTATGGGAAATACCAATGCTATTACAGCTCTAGCACGTGACCTTGATGTAGAATTAGTCTGGATTCATGAAGTTTTAGGAGAAAATGAAGCTCTGGCTGTTAAAGAGGATTCAGGGATTGAAGAAGTTGAAGATTTAGTTGGGGAAAGAGTTGCTGTTCCCTTTGCTTCTACAGCTCATTATATTCTCCTAAATGTTTTAAAAGAAGCTGGAATTGAAGACGATGTAGAGCTGTTAGACATGCAGACTTCTGAAATTGTAGCAGCCTGGGAACGAGGAGATGTTAAGGCAGCTTATACCTGGCAGCCAACTCTGGCTCAGCTTCTGGAAAGTGGTACCATTTTAACTGATAGTAAAGTGATGGCAGAAAAAGGTTATATCACAGCCAATGTGGAAGTTGTGCGCCAAGACTTTTCGGAAAAATATCCAGAATTAGTTGCTGATTTTATTTCTGCCTTAACAGAGGCAGGAGATATATATAGAAATGATTCTGAAAAAGCTGCAGAAATTGCCGGCAGTGAACTGGAACTGGAAACTGAAGTTGCTCTCCATCAGATGCAGGGTACTACCTGGAAAACAAGAGAGGAACTTTTAGGTGAAGATTTTTTTGGGTCTGTAGAAGAGCCAGGAAACTTTGCTAAAATCATGAAAGATACCTCTGACTTCCTGCAGGAACAGGAGTCCATCGAAGAATCTCCTTCTCAGGAAGTTTTTAACGAATATGTTAATCCAGAATATATAAAGATGTCTTTAGAAAATGATCAAAATAATTAGAAAACAAATTAATATTATTTAAAGCTAACTAAGAAAGGATATATATTTTATGTCTGCTCAAAAGAAAAAAGAAAGTTTGATAAAAATTGAAAATATGAGTTTAAAATACGGAGAAGGAGTTACTTCTACTCTAGCTTTAAAAAATATCAACTTAGAAATTAATAAGGGAGAATTTATCTGTGTTTTAGGTCCTTCTGGCTGTGGAAAAAGTTCAATGCTTAAATGCATAGCCGGCTATGTAAACCCTACTTCTGGTAGAGTTTTAATGCAGGGAGAAGAAGTTGAAGGACCTGACTGGCACCGTGGTGTTGTTTTCCAGTCACCCACTCTTTATCCCTGGATGACAGTTAACGAAAATGTAGAGTTCGGTCCTAAGATGCGTGATTTGCCCAAGGCTGAAATCAAAGAAATTAGAGATTATTTTTTAGATGAGGTTAATCTGAGCGGAGTTGGTGAAAACTACACTTTTGAACTATCAGGAGGTATGAAACAGAGGGTCGCTATTGCCCGAGTTCTTGCCAATTATCCGCAGGTTGTTTTAATGGACGAGCCCTTTGGTGCTCTCGATGCTTTGACCAGAGAAAATATGCAGAATTTGATACGCAACATCTGGGAAGAAAATAATACTACAATCTTTTTTATTACCCATGATGTTGATGAGGCACTTTTACTGGCCAATAGAGTTGTTGTAATGTCCAAACAGCCGGGAGAAATTATAAAGATTTTTGAAGTTGATTTCACAGATCAGATTTTTGAAAAGGGAACTAAAGAAGTAATTTATAATGAGGATTATTATGAAGTCAAGAATGAAATAATGGAGATTATTCACAATCAGATTGATTAAATTTTTAATAAATCAAATTTTATAGATTAAAATAAATGGTTAGTCAAAATAATATTTATTAAATAGTTGAAAGGGAACCCAATCGGGTTCCCTTTTTTATCTACAAATATTCAATTTATAGGATATTCAATTATATTTTCAACTCCGATTAATTAACTACTTCAAAATCCTGGTTGGACCAGCCATTTGGTTCATTAGCTTCAGTTC
>JBKHDA010000121.1:0-3682 GCA_046541575.1 Halanaerobium sp.
GCTGCAGCATTCATTCTTTTAACTTTTTCAACAGCAGTCAGTGCAGATGAGGATTTAATTTCTAATGTGATGGTTAAGTATTTTAAAGGTTCGGTAGAAACAGTTGGAATGGCAGTAGCTCCTGATAACATGTCCAATGATGCTCAGGCTCAGGTTTTAGCCAGAGAGGGAGCTATTGTAGATGCCAGGGCCAAAATGCTGGAATATATCAAAGGCGTACATATCACCAAAGATGTAACTGTGGTTAATGCCATGGCTAACTCTAAAGTAAATCAGACTTTAGAAGGTTTTATCAATGGTACCTATGTTGTTCAGGGAAGTGAAGAATGGAATGAAGGAATATATAAAGTAACGATGCGCAAAGATATTGATGAGTTTAACCGTGTTTTCTACGAAGAACAGAGTGCAGAATTTGCTACCGAAGAGGCTGAGAGAGAAACTGATTATACCGGTTTAGTAATTGATGCTCGTAATGTTGATCTAAATCCACAGGTAATGTTCAGAATTGAAGCAGAAAATGGAACAGTAGTTTATGATAATACTAAAGCACTTTTTGAACCTGCTGTAGATAAAGGACTGGTAGATTTTGCGCCTTCTATAGAAAGAGCAACTGAGCTGCCTCGAGTTGGAGATACTCCACTGGTTGTAGAAGCTGTTGAGGTCAGCGGGGAAGATGGTACAGTTGTAGTTGTCAGCAATGAAGATGCTGCTGAAATAACTGAAGAATTAGAGAGCACAAAAGTATTCAGACAGGCTAATGTAGTAGCCGTAATTGATGAATAGAGGCCTGCTGATGAATAAATTATTTACTCAATTTCTGCTGCTGACCGCTTTTATTTTAATTCTGGCGGCTCCTGCAGCAGCTGATAACCTTGGTGGAGCAGTAGATACTATAGTATCTAATCTGACAGCCGACCTTTTTATGGAGATTCCAAGAGATGAGGATTACAAAATAGCAGTAGCTGATTTCTTAAATCAAAAAAATCAAAAAACACAGCTCAGCAATTTCATCAGTGAAAATATAGCCATTATTTTGATCAATGAGAGTGATCAAAATATTAAGGTGCTGGAAAGACAGCGTTTAAACTCTGTTTTAGAAGAACAGGATCGGATGACATCTGGAGTACTAAAAGAAGAGACCTCTGAGAAAATAGGGGAGCTTTTAGGTGCAGATAGTATAATTATTGGAAAGTATTATAACATCAAAAATGAAGTTCATTTGATTGCTAAACTGGTTTCAATAGAAACTGGTTATATTCACTCTGCAGTTAAACTTGTATTAGAAAAAGATGAGATTATCCATTCAATGCTTGGTGAGAATTACATTCAAAGAACAATGAACTAAAACGTAAACGCACCGGGAACCACCCGATTTTATTACTATTTGTCGAAAATATAATCCCTGTTGTGTCAGTTTTGATGCAGCAGGGATTTTTTAATTATATCTTAATTATATGATTAACCTTCTGCGGTTTTCTTTTTGTATAAATTGGGCTATATGTTATAATAAACTTACCAGAAAATTAAGATTGGTGTATTAACAGATTGCTCTCAATGAATAAAAAAGGAGGAAATATTTTGGCTGAGCCTCAATTAATAATTGATCGTTTTTACAGGACAATCATCGACAGTGTTTATGATATGATCTTTCTGCATGATTTAGAAGGTAATATACTTGATGTAAATCAAAGGGCATTTAGAAGTATGTCTTATTCGAAAGAAGAATTATGTCAGATGAAAGTTTTTGATCTGCATCCTGAAGATTCAAACAAAGATGTCTATAATCGGCGGAAGATAAAAAAGCAGTGGCAGAAATGTGCTGTAGGTGAGTCTGTCAACTTTGAACTTGAACATCTAAATAAAGATGGTGAGAGAATACCAGTTGAAATCAGTGCCGGTAAGGTAAAGAGTAAAGGTGAGGAATATTTTTTAGCCTTTGTTCGCGATATTTCGCTCCGCAGAGAAAAAGAAGAAAAAATTGAATATTTAAGCTATCATGATCATCTGACAGATTTGTATAACCGCCGCTATTTTGAAAAGAAATTAGCTGAGATTGAAAGTTCAATGCTCCCTTTAAGTATAATAATGGGAGATTTAAATGGCTTAAAAATTGTTAATAACAGCCACGGACATACAGCAGGAGATAAAATTCTTGTTAAAGCAGCAAAAATTTTGGAGGCTTCAGTACCTGAGAGGGGAATAGCAGCCCGCTATGGTGGAGATGAGTTTATTATTATGCTGCCAAATATGGATAATGAGCAGGCTCATCAGATCCTGTATCAGATTAAAGATAGATGCAGCAAAATTAAAGCCGGTAATTTTCCGATTTCCATTGGGATGGGTACAGCCACCATGGAGAAAATGGATGAAGATATCAGGGATATAATTAAAATTGCTGATAAAGAAATGAACCATAATAAGCTTTTAGAAACAAATAGTGCTAATAATAAAATGGTCAGGGGGCTGCTCAGTGCTTTAGGAGCTAAAAGTGATGAGACGGTCGAACATACAGAACGGATGACAGATTTAGCCCGCAAAATAGGTAAAAAACTGGGGATTCATAATTCAGAATTAAATAGATTGTCTCTGCTGGCAACCCTTCATGATATAGGTAAAACCTCTATCCCTTGCAGTATTCTCAATAAGCCGGGCAAACTTAATAAAAGAGAATGGGAGATGATTAAGGGCCATCCTTCTCGAGGATATAAAATTGCTTCTGCCACTAATGAATTTGCTGTAGTTGCAGAAGAAATACTATCACATCATGAGCGCTGGGATGGAAGCGGCTATCCTCGTGGTTTAGAAGCTAAGGAAATACCTTATCTGGCCCGCATAATCTCAATTGTTGATGCTTATGATGTAATGACTTCCGGCCGCCCTTATCAGGAAGGGATTTCCAGAGAAGAAGCGCTGGTTGAAATTGAAAGCTGTGCAGGCAGTCAGTTCGATCCTGAACTGGCAGGCGAATTTGTAGAAATGATGAGAGACAAATAATCTCTTATCCCCGCCTCCTCAGGCGGCTTTTTTCTCTAAATAGCAATTTTGATCACATATATTTCTTTATAAAGCTAAACTAAAGTGATACACTATGACTAATAATTAAAAAAAATTACTAAAAACCCAGGTCTTACAATGGGGATGAAATAAATGGAGAAAAGCTGTCCGGAAATGGTTATGCAACTTACCGAAAAATGTTTAGTCTAACTCCAGGGGAACAGTATGGATTTAAAATACCGAGAATTTTTACTCCAGCTAAAATCTTTACTTTAGTAAATCCTGCATTCCAAATTTTAACACTGGTTATGATAAAATATTCAGAAAATAAAGGATATTTATTCTGGCAGTATTAAATGGAAATTACTCTTTTGCTGGTTAAAGGATTATGGTATAATAAGTCTTAAGATAATTTTTATCAGTTTTTGCAGTTAAAAGTAGTGAGAATTTAGAATTAAAACCTAAAAGGAGGAAGTATTTAAATGAAAAAGATTTTAATCACAATTTTTGTTATTCTGGCAGTATTCACTTTAAGCTCAGGGGTTATGGCTCAGCGCTATGTAGTAGGAACTAATGCAAGTTTTCCACCATTTGAGTATGTAGAAGATGGTGAGATTGTAGGTTTTGATATTGATCTGGTAAAAGAAATTGCAGAGCTGCAGGGTTTTGAGGTAGAATTTAGAGATAT
>JBKHDA010000122.1:0-3481 GCA_046541575.1 Halanaerobium sp.
CCAACAATCATATAGGATGAAAGATTAAAAATGGAGGCGGTGAGCATAGAAAAAATAGAGGCATAAATACCATAGATGGGATTAATATCGAGAATTAAGGCATAGGCCATGTTTTGTGGTAGGGCAATAGTAGCAGTTGTCAGGCCGCTGATCATATCTGTTTGATATTTCAATAAAAGTTCCTTGATACTTTGCATACTTATCACCCCGGCTTCAAAGCTGATTTTATCTAAAATAATTATTTTGCTGCAAAAATTTTACCTTTAACTATAGTGTAGCAGTAGAACTGATAATTTTCAATTAGATATTAAAAATTTATTTACCTTTTTTTGGCTATTAATTATTTTAATAAATTTGAGCTAGATTTTGAAGCTTCTAAATACTAGAAATATAAATTAAAATTTGTTAAAATATAATATAAGACTGAATTATATCTGCCGAATTTGTAGTGAGTTAACTTCTCACTTAGAAATAATATTAATAGATTTAAGTTTAGAAAAAGGGTGATTTATGATGCCGACAAATAAAAAATTGCTTGTTTTGATCTTACTTACAATTTTAATAACCTTTTCTTTAAATTTATCTGCTCAGGAACTAGAGATGACTAGTGCAGAAAATATGGAAGTTGAGTCTAATTTGAACAGTTCAATAATTTTTATCATCGGTTTAATTATGATTCTGGTATTTTTATTTATCTGGGAGCCGATGCCGATCAGTCTGCTGGCAGTTTTAGTTCCGATTGCGCTGGCAGTTTTTGGTGATCTTTCTCAGATGACAGTCGAAGAAGCTCTGTCTGGATTTGGAAATTCGGCCACAATTACTGTTATGGCAATGTTTGTCTTCAGTGCCGGTATTCAGCGCAGTGGAGCGGTGCAGCTGCTTGGTGATCGGATTTCTCATTTAACCGGAAAAAATCCCAGAAGGCAGATTGCCTTAATTTCTGTTCTCACCGGTTCAACTTCGGGAATTGTGAATAATACTCCAGTAGTTGCTGCTTTAATTCCAATGGTTAGAGAACTGGGTCGAAAAACCGGGGTTTCACCATCTAAACTGCTGATTCCTCTTTCTTATACGGCAATGCTGGGAGGAACAGTAACTCTAATCGGCACCTCAACCAACCTCCTGGCCAGTCAGGTTTCAGAGCGGATGCTGAATCACCCCTTTTCGATGTTTGAATTTACAGGACTTGGAATTATTGTGCTTTTGATCGGTGTTTTCTATCTTCTGACAGTTGGTTATAAACTGATTCCATCCCGGCTGGAAGTGGAAGAAGATTTAACTGAGGAATATGAGATGAGAGGTTATCTGACAGAGGTTCTGATTGGAGAAGACTGCAGTTTTGTGGGTAAAAGTTTTGATGAGATTGCCGACGACAAAGAGCTTGATTATGATATAATCCGTATTATTCGCAATGGAAAACAGTTTATGGAGCCTTTAAATGCCAAGACGGTTAGGGCAGGAGACCACCTGATCATTAGAGCCAGAGAAGATACCCTGCTGCAGCTTGTTAAAAGCAAAGGGATGAAAACTCTGCCGGAAATGGTAGTTGATGATCAGTCAATTGAGCAGCCTCTTGAAGGAGAAACTTTAATCGAGGTTGTGGTTCCAGCACATTCTTTTTTGGTTAATAAAACTCTGGCTGAAATCAACTTTCTGGAGCGTTATGACTGTAATGTTCTGGCCTTACGCCGTGGTGAAGAATTAACTCACCAGAAAATGCGGGATTACCGATTTCAACCGGGTGATTTGCTTTTGCTTTTAGCTACAGAAAAAACTCTGGAACGTTTGAGTAAAAATAACAACTTTATTATTGATCATGAATATGATCCCAATTTATTTGATAAAAGCAAGATGTTAATTTCTGCTGGAATTTTAAGTTTTTTTATTTTAACGGTTGCTTTAAATATTCTGCCGGTTGCTATTGCTGCTTTAAGTGGAGCCTTTTTGATGGTTTTAACCGGGGTGATTAATAAAAGTGACTTTTTCAGCTCTATTGACTGGGAGGTCTATTTTCTGCTCTCCGGTCTGATTCCGATGGGAATGGCAATTGAAAAATCAGGAACAGCCTCTTATATAGCTGCTAAAATTATGAATCTGGCAGAGTTTTTACCGGCAATTATGATTGCGATGATTGTCTATCTGGCAACTTCGGTGATGGCCAATGTAGTCGGCAACAACGCCAGTGCACTTTTGATGCTGCCGATTGCAATTGGAACTGCTCAGCAGCTGGCGGTAAATCCTTTTGCCTTTGTTTTAATCACCACCTTTGCTGCCAGTGCGGCCTTTGCCAGTCCGGTTGGCTATCAGACCAACTTAATGGTCTACAGTTCAGGTGGCTTTAAGTTTAAAGACTTTATTGTGGTCGGAGCACCACTACAGATTTTACTGGCGGTAATTGTACCCTTTTTGGTTAGAATGATCTGGGGGTTTTAAGTAATTTAAAATATGAGGAGTTAAAATCCTGAGTAAAAAAAATTATTATCTGCAGAAGCTGAGGTGATTGCGTAAAACCGTCATTTCAGCTCTATTTTTATCCTTAAATTAATATATTTAATATTTTTATTAAAATAATTAATTTTTTAAAAAAATACTTTACAAATATTAATTTTTAGTTTATAATATTAAATATAGAAAGGGGTGGAGTTAAATGAGTTATCCAATTCCGGCCAAATGTCCCACCTGTGAGGGGAAATTGAATGTAACTGAATTAAAATGCAGTAACTGTCAGACTAAAATTATTGGCGATTTTTACTTAGATGAACTTTTTCAATTAAATCAGGAACAGCAGCAGTTTTTAAAGATATTTATTAAAACCAGAGGCAATATCAAAAATATGGAAAAAGAACTTGAGATGTCCTACCCGACTGTTAGAAACAAGCTGAATGAATTAATTAAAAGTCTGGGCTATGAGGATGATTTTGCTGAAGAAGAACAGCAGGAAAAGCGAAGAGAAATTCTTGATCAACTGGAATCAGGAGAGATTGAGGCTGCTGAAGCAGCAAAAAGGTTAAAAGAAATTTAAATTCAAATTAATTCAAAAAATTAGCAAATTAAAGGGGAACTGAAAAAATGAGTGAAGAAAAAATGAGAATTTTAGAGATGCTGCAGGATGGAAAGATCAATGCTGAAGAAACAGAAAAATTACTGGCTGCATTAGGTGAAGAATCCGCACAGGCAAAAGCTGTGCAGTTAGATAGCAGAAATGATGAAGGAAAAGAACAGGGTGAGAAAAAAAGACATCTGAGAATTATTGTTAATGAAGCTGGTAAAGAAAAAGTAAATATGTCCTTACCTCTTGGAATAGCTAAAACACTTTTAAATTTTGTGCCTCAGTCAGCAAAAGATAAAATGGCGGAAAAAGATATAGATTTAAATGCTCTAACCAAAACTATTGATGACCTTTCTGAGGAAAAAGAAATTCTGCGGGTTGAAGATGAGGGAGAGACTGTAATTATTCGAGTTGAGTAGCTCTGAAATTTTT
>JBKHDA010000123.1:0-3225 GCA_046541575.1 Halanaerobium sp.
TTGTACCTATGTTAACATGTGGTTTGTTTCTTTCGAATTTTGCTTTTGCCATTTTCTTTTCTTCCCCCTTAAAAAATTTACTTATTTTTATGTAGCCATCAGGATAAAATATCCACAAAAAAGGCCTGGCGGCTGCAGGCCGAATACTGTCAATTATGACAGCTATATTTATCTAAACTAGAAGCAATTTGATAACTTAAATATTGTGTTTTTCCAAAAATACTTCCAGTTTTCTTTTTACTCTCTGTAAAGCATTGTCTACAGACTTAACATGTTTATCTAAAGTTTCAGCAATTTTTTGATATGATTTTCCATCTAAATATTCCTGTAATACATCAAATTCTAAATCACTTAACATAGAAGAAATCTCAGACTCAATCAAATCATAAGTTTCATTACTGATAAATAAAGCTTCTGGATTGGATAACTTTCCACCCTTTAAAACATCTAAAAGAGTTCTATCTGATTCTTCATCATAAATTGGTTTATTTAAAGAAATATAAGTGTTTAAAGGCTGGTGTTTCTGGCGAGTAGCTGCTTTAATAGCAGTAATAATTTGCCGGGTAATGCATAATTCTGCAAAAGCCCGAAAAGAGGCTAATCTCTCAATCTTGTAATCACGAACCGCCTTATAAAGGCCAATCATACCTTCCTGAACAATATCCTCTCTATCTGCTCCCACTAAAAAATAAGAGCGCGATTTAGCAAGTACAAAGTTCTTATAACGCTTAATTAGAGTTTCCTGAGCTTCCATATCCCCCTGATGCACCAGTTCAACTAGTTCATCATCGGACATCTGCGTATACTCCTCTAAACTGATATCATCAAAGTCGAGTTCATGAGCATTCATCTTCAACCAGAATCCCCTCCCTTATCCATTACATTACTATTATACTTGCTAAAAAAACTTTCGTCAAGAAATATCTTCTCCGCGCTGACGGAAAATTTCGTAGATAATAACAGCTGCTGCTACAGAAGCATTAAGAGAACCTAATTCTCCACTCATAGGGATTTTGACAAGGAAATCACAGTTCTCTCTAACCAATCTTCTGAGCCCACTTCCTTCACTGCCAATAACAAGGCCTAAGGAACTGCTAAAATCCGCCTGGAAATGACTCTGTTCTGCTGCCGCATCAGCACCGGCAATCCAGAAATGAGCCTCTTTTAAATCTCGAATAGCATAATTGATATTAGACACTTTAACTAAAGGTATATGCTCTGCTGCACCTGCTGCTGCTTTAAGTACTACAGGTGTAATTCCTACAGCTCGGCGATCCTGATAAACAACAGCATCAGCTCCGGCTGCATATGCAGTTCTAATAATTGCTCCAAAATTATGAGGATCTTTAATTTCATCCAATATAATAACCAGTGAATCTCCCTCTTTATTTTCTTTGATCTCAATTATATCTGCCAGCCCATATTCTTTTAGTGGATCGGCTTCTGCAATTACTCCCTGATGAGCATGAGATTTAGCACTTTCATTAAGTTTTTGAGATGAAATTCTGCTAACTGGAACATTTTTTTCTGCCGCCAGTTCTAAAATATTATCTATCACCTCAGCCGAAATTTTTTCCTGAATAAAAATACGGTGTATTCTTCTATTTGCTCTTAAAGCTTCATAAACTGGATTTCTTCCTTCAATCTTTGGCATCTATTTATCATTCCTTTTTTTTAATTGAATCTATACGTCCACAGGACATTTCCCCTTCTGGACAGTGGCCTTCTGCTTCACAGGGAGGCCCAGCTTTTTCAAATAAAACTGGAGCAATATCTTTAACCTGTTTAAGCATTTGATTGGCCAGACTTCTAATTTCCCACTGAGCTCTACTGCAGCAGCGGAGACTGAAAAAGTGATATAAAGAACGGGCATTAAAAGAAACCATCAAATTCGTCTTAACAGTAGGTAAGACAAAACGTGCATCTTCTGCCGGAATATCTTCTTCCAGCATTTTGTTATAGATTTCTCTCCCTTTTTCCATCCATTCTTTATATTCTTGAGCAGCTTTTTCATTCTTTGCAATTTTAGGAGGAGTAATATAATCAAAATTATCCTCTTTTACATAACGCTGTGAGCGCTGACTGTAGGAAACACCGATTCTATGTCTAACAAGCTGATGACTTGCAACCCGGCTGCAGACAATATGAAAATAAAAATAAGTGTGTTCTAAAGTAGAATAATGACCAAGTCCAACAACCTTGCGCACTAAATTATTCATATCTTCCTGTGTCATTTTTGCTTCCAGCTCTTCCGCGCCAGCTTTCGAATAGCAGAGACGTGCTGCTAAAGCAACATTTTTTTCCGGATTTTCACTATAATTAATTAATTTTGCTTTAGGCCTTACCTCCATTTTAATTCTCCTCAGTATTGTTGATTTCCCATTCTGTTCCCCGGGGTGTATCTATTACTTCAACTCCCATTTCTTTAAGTCTATCTCTTATTAAATCTGCTTCTTCCCAATCTTTTTCTTCTCTTGCTTTTTCCCGCAGCTCAATTAAAAATTCGATAAGAGGATCAACAAGTTTATTATTTGATTCTACAGCTGATTCCAAATTAAATTCCAAACCTAATATTTCTGCTAATTCTAAAAAGATTTCTTCTGTTTCTTCCAGAACTGCAAAGTTTTTCTCATTTAGAGTAAAATCCTTTTGATTTATATAAGTATTAATTTCTCCAACAAGTTCATGCAGAACTCCTAATGCCTCAGCTGTATTAAAATCATCTTTTAAGGCCTCAATAAATTCCTTTTGACTTGAAATAACTTTCTCAAAAAATTTGGTGTTCTCTTTGGACTCTGCAGCTGAATTAATATCCAGACTTAATACTTTTGCCAGCTGCTTTCTGGTGTTTTTAATTCGCTCTAATGAAGTTTTAGCTTCCTCCAGTTTTTCATAAGAAAAATTAATCGGGCTTCTATAATGCCTGCTCAAAAGAAAGTATCTTACTTCCTGACCGGAAAACTCCTTTAAAACTTCTCGACTGGTAAAAAAGTTGCCCTGTGATTTAGACATTTTTTCTCCGCTGAGGTTAACAGTACCATTATGCAGCCAGTAATTAACAAATTTTTCTCCGCTGTATGCCTCGGACTGAGCAATTTCATTTTCGTGATGAGGAAAGATTAGATCGACTCCACCACCGTGGATATCAAAAGTAGCACCTAAACGCTTCATTGACATTGCTGAGCATTCTATATGCCAGCCAGGCCATCCTTCTCCCCAGGGACT
>JBKHDA010000124.1:0-3031 GCA_046541575.1 Halanaerobium sp.
TGTTATCTATCAAATTAATTCATTAGAAAACAATAAATATCTTTCAAAATGTTTTAGTATTGTATCTTCCTTTTCCTTAAATAATCTGATAGAATATTGTCAGAATATTTAGGATGTGATAAGATGCAAATCATTCATGACTTTAAAATACCTGTTAAAAATTATTCTGATCTTGGCCAGAATAATAATTTTCCTCACCCTGAAGAATGTCCTCACTGCCATGACAAACTCCATAAACATGGATTTTACCACCGCTATGTTATTACAATCGATGGCAAATGTTTTTGGATACTAATTAGAAGATACAAATGCCATCACTGCCAAAAAACTGTTTCTATTCTTCCAGCCTTTTTATTTCCTAAATTTCAGAGGTCTCTTAATTATATTATTTGCTGTATCAAAGAATATCTGCTGCAGAAAAAACTGCTTCTCTACAAACAGGCGGTATATTTTTATTTACATAGATTTAACCACAATATCCCTGGTCTGATTGCTTTTTTCAGAGATAAATACCATTCACTGCTTCCCTTTAAATTAGCAAGAATAAAAAAAGCCACAAAACTAATTAAAATGATTTGGAGCTCGGACGCTCAGATACTCTCAAAAGAGTATCAGGATCACTTTAATCAAAGTTTTATGGCACTTTAATTGTACCATAAAGATTAAAGTTTTGGAACTATTTTTTTAAACACAAAAGCTTTCACTAGAAAAGAGCTATTTTACTGATTAAAATGTTATTATCAGCAGTTTAAGGATAAATTTAATCTTAAATGCTAAAATTCAAGCTTAAAGGAGCTGATTTTAATGACCGATAATGACAGAGAAGAGATAGCTCTATTTCGTTTTTCTCTCATTTCACCAATTCTAAACAGACAGGTAGAAAATCAAAGCCAGTATTTAGCTGAAATTGCAACTCAAAAACATAATGTCCCCTATTATGGTGTTAGAGAATACTCACCTAAAACAATGGAAGAGTGGGTTCGCAAATACAGAAAATATGGCTTTAACGGACTTAAACCTAAATCTAGAAATGATAAAGGTCAAAGCAGAATCTTAACACCTGAACTTAAAGAAATCATTTTAAATGCAAGAAAAGAACATCCTGATAGATCAGTATCCTTACTCTATGATCAGTTGATTACTGAGAAGAAAATGCTGCCTTCTCAGGCTTCTTATTCTACAGTTTATCGATTTTTGAAAAAGAAAAATCTTTTAGTTAACTCACCTCGCCGAGAAGAAAACAGACTTCGTTTTTCTTATGACCAGGTTAATATGCTCTGGCAGGGAGATGAAATGTATGGGCCTTATCTCAATCTGGATGGCAAAAAAGTCCAATCCTATCTTTTTGCTTTTATTGATGACTGTTCCAGAGTTATTACTTATGCAAAATTTTTAACAACTGAAAAATTTTCTGCTGTACAAAATGTTTTTTCAGAGGCTATTTTAAGAAGAGGACTTCCTAAATTGCTCTATGTTGATAACGGAAAAGTTTATCGGGCTGATAATTTACATTTTGCCTGTGCTTCTTTAGGAATTACCCTAATCCATACTAAACCCTATGATCCAGCAAGCAAGGGTAAAATTGAAAGATTTTTTCTAACTGTCAGAAAGAGATTTTTACCTCTATTGACTGATGAAGATTTATCTTCTTTAGATGAACTAAACAAAAGCTTTTTTAAGTGGCTGGAAAAAGACTATCATCGCCGTATTCATTCTGCTTTAAAAATGACTCCACTTGATAAATATATGTCTCAAATCAGCCAGGTTAGAACATATGATGATCCTCAAAAGCTTAAAATGCTTTTTCTCAATCGTGCTAGCAGAAAAGTCAGACATGACGGCACTATTTCTGTTAATACCAAGCTCTACCAGGTACCTCCTATCTTCATTGGACAAAAGCTAAAGATTCGCTATGATCCAAACAATTATGAAGATATTTTCATTTATGAAAATGGTAAATGCATTGGTAAAGCTGAACCCGTAATTTTATCAGACAATGCTCATGTCAAAAGAGATAATGCCATTTCTTTTACTGAAATGACCAGAGGAGGTACTAAAAATGTATAAATCATTTTATTCCTTATCCCGTAATCCCTTTAGCAAAGAGATTAAAAGCAAAGATTTATATCAGTCTGGAAATCTTAAAGAACTCACTGCAAGATTAAATTATCTTAAAAAAACTAAAGGTATTGCTGTTATTGTTGGTGAACCTGGAAGTGGTAAAACTTCTGCTCTAAGAGCTTTAACTGAGAGTCTTAATCCTTCTTTATTTAAAGTTATTTATTTCCCTTTATCTACAGGCACAGTAATGGACTTTTACCGAGGTCTTGCTGTTGGATTGGGAGAAGAACCTAAATTCAGAAAGGTTGATTTATTTCATCAGGTACAGAATGCTGTCTTAAAGTTTTACAATGAAAAGAAAATCACCCCTATATTTATTCTTGATGAAATGCAGCTTGCTCCCAATAAATTTTTAAATGACCTTGGTATTTTATTTAATTTTGCAATGGATTCTCAAAACCCTTTTGTTTTAATACTTGTCGGGTTGCCTCATTTCATGACGAAACTTAACTTAAATCAAAACCAGTCTCTTAACCAGAGAATTATTATGAAGTACCATTTAACTCCTTTAAACAAAGAAGAAGTTAAATCTTATGTTGAACATCAACTAAATTTAGCAGGTGCTAATCATCCTATTTTTTCAGAACAGGCTCTGGAAGCTGTTACTTTAAGATCAAGAGGTTTACCCAGATTAATTAACAACATAGCTGTCAATTCTTTGCTATTGGGCTATCAGCTGCAGGCAGAACAAATCAATCAGGAAATCGTATTTAAAGCCTGTGAGGATGAAACATTTTAAACTAAAAAATATTTATTAAATCAAAGGGGCTTAATTTAAGTCCCTTACTTAATTAATCTGCAAAAAATATTTTTATTTACTAAATTAATTTGAAAAACATTCTATGAATTCAATATATTTATGCTCAATTTAAAATGATTAATCTTTCTGGATTAAAATGCAAATTCACAA
>JBKHDA010000125.1:0-3026 GCA_046541575.1 Halanaerobium sp.
GAATTATCCAGAAGAAGAAATTAGTGAAGATTCCTCTGAAGATTCCTCTGAAGATAAGGAGATTAGTGATAGTTCAGAAACAACATCCAGTTTTTATGAAGCGGATAAGAATGATAATAGTTCCAGTTCTGACGAAAACAGCAGTGAAGAAAACACTTCCAATTTTTATGATGATGGTAGTGATCAAGAAGAGGAAGAAAACACATCCAGTTTTTATCAAAGTGACAGTGAAGAAAATGGGGATTCTGAATCTGGAAGAGAGATACTAGAAGGGCCTGACAGGGATAAAAATATTTCAGAGTATCAATTTATTCAACTGCTAAATGCAGCATTTAGCAGAGCTGAAAAAAAGGATCTAAATGCCAGAGAATTAATAGATTTGCTGGAAAAAGAGATGAATTATAAGGCAGCTGCTTATTATGAAATACCTTCTGATTTGAAGAAATATAATGCAGCATCCAAGAAGAACTTACAGAATTTAGTTTCACAGTACCTGCTTTTATATTCCGGTAGTGTAGATGATTTAATTAATGATCAGTTAGAGCCGGATAAAGCACAGATGCTGATTCAGTTAAATGATCCCAGTAATCTAGTTGCCGAAAAGGTTAGAAAAGAAATTTATGATTATAGTGATGATTTGCCGGAAAATTATGAGTTAACTGTTTCCGGTAATGCAACTATGGCCTTAGAAGCAAATAACTTAATAGTCAGCAGTCAGACCAGAAGTATTATGATTTCATTTATAATAGTCTTTTTGATTGTTGCTATTTCATTTAGATCAATTATTGCTGGTATATATGGAATTATTCCACTGGCATTTTCATTAATTATCAATTTTGGTTTAATGGGTCATTTAGGGATAAAACTTGATGTTGGAACTTCTATGGTTGCTTCTATTGCTATAGGTATAGGTGTAGACTATACAATTCATTTTTTACATTCATATCATGCTGAAAGATTAAAAGATGATGATCTTTATTCTGTAACTCAAAAAACTCTGACAACTACTGGTAAAGCAATAATTTTCAATGCTATTTCTGTAGCAGCAGGATTTCTGGTGCTTTTATTCTCTAATTTTTATCCACTGATTTATTTAGGGTTTTTAATAGCGGTAACAATGTTTACCTCATCAATAGCTTCTTTAACAGTTTTACCGCTGTTGTTAAATATGTTTAAGCCGAAGTTTATTAGAAAAGAGTATTAAAATTCAAATTGGGAGGAAGATTATAATGAAAACAAAAATGAAAATTATTTCAATATGTTTGCTCACATTATTTATTGTCGGTAGTTTAAATATGACAGCTGCTGCTGTTGATGGACGTGAGGTTATGGAGAGAGTTGATGAGCGTGAGACAGGTGAGAGCAGACATGCATTAATGGGAATGGATTTAATTGATGCTGATGGTGATGTAAGGCCAAGAGTTTTGGAGGTGTGGTCACAGAAAGCTGATCAAAAAAAGGATCTAGATAATACTGTTATGGTTTTTCATGAGCCGTCTTCTGTTAAAAACACAAGATTTTTACAGAAAGAAAATGATGGCGAAGATGATGACCAGTGGATCTATCTTCCGGATTTAGGTAGAGTCCGAAGAATTTCCGGTGGTCAGGGTGAAGATTCATTTATGGGATCTGATTTCACTTATGATGATATGAAATCCAGAGAAATTGATGATTTTGAGTATGAATTACTAGAAGAAGATGAATATAATGGTTACGAAACTTATGTAGTAGAGGCAATTCCAAAAAATCCAGAAGAAGAGCAGTATGCAAAAACTATTAACTGGATCACAAAAGAACATTATGTTCCAGTTAAAGTAGAAATGTATGACAAAGATAGTAAAGAGCTTTATAAAGAAATGAGAGTTGAAAGTGAGATTGAAAAGATTGATGGTATCTGGTCAGTATTTTCAACTGTGATGGAAGATTTAGAAAGTGGTCATAAAACAAATTTATATGTTAAAGAAAGAGATAATAATTATCTCTTAGAATATAACGTTGATATAAACGACAAAAGATTTACTCAGCAGTTCTTAGAAACTGGTAGATAAAAATAAATTTCCCGGGGGAGGGGTTTTAGATGCGGAGAAAGATGTATAAGTCAGCAGCATTATTAGTACTGCTTCTGTTTTGTTTAACTATCCCTGCAGCTGCAGCTAACGGCGGCAGTTTTTATGGAGGCAGTGATCAGGAAGAATCACTGGAGGTAAGTGGAGAAATTGAACCGGAGTTTAGAATTTTTTCAGATAGTGGAGATATAGAAGAGAATTTAAAAGGAGATTTGGAGTTTGTTTATCCAGGTAATAAACATGAGTTTAATGTTCTAATGGATTATCAGATTGGAGCAGTAGAAGAGATAGAATTTAATGAAGTTTATTATAAATATTATGGTGAAAAATACAATTTTACTGTTGGTAAAAATGTAGTAATCTGGGGAAAAGGGGATAAAGTTCATGTTCTGGACAATATAAATGCTGAAGATATGAGTGATTTTATCAATCCCGATTATAAAGAGCGTCAGATTGGGGAAGAGATGATTAAAGTTGATCGCTATTTTCGTGGTGGTAGTGCCAACTTAGAATTTATATATACACCGGACTTTACTCCCAACCGCTTTGCAGAAGATTCGGAAAGTCCTTTAGGTAACTGGGTGATTAATCCCTTCTCAGCCCAAATGAATATATCAGACTTAAAAAGAGCTACCGGCTACAGCACAGCTGAGATTATCAATCAGGTAAAAGATGCTGCAGCTGATGAAGATAATCAATTTGGCTTAAGATTTACTGACAGCCGGGGTGGAACAGATTATGGATTAAGTTATTATCATGGATATTTGAGAGAACCAAGTTATGATTCAGGTGCATTAAAAACTTCTTTAGAGGAAGATTCTATAGAAGAGAGTCAAGATATAAATGAAAACAGAAACAACTTAAATAAAGCTTTAAATGCTGCTGACCTGAAGTATAATGAAGTCGATGTCTTTGGTTTTGAGCTGGCCCGGGTTATAGCTGATATTAACAGCCGTTTAG
>JBKHDA010000126.1:0-2950 GCA_046541575.1 Halanaerobium sp.
ATTAAAACCGGCTGTTTCTACCTGCATATAACTGCCGTGTCTGGCTTCTATATAGCGCTGATAAATGGTCAGTGGATCTGGATCTGAATTCTGATCTAGAGTATTTAACTTATTAAATAGCAGTTTATTTAATTTATCAATCAGTTGAGCTCTCGACAGACCACTATCTGAAACTTTATTTACAACTTCTGTATTTTGATAATAAAACAATAAATATTCATTAGGAATTAAAGATAATCTTCTAATAAAATCTGCTGAAATCATTGCTTCTCCATGTCTTTTAAGTGCTTTCTCATTTTCAAAAACTTCAGCTGTTATATCTTTATTTTTATGTTTTACTTTTTTAATCCAGCCTAGATGATTTAAGCCAAAATATTCAAACCAGAGTTCTGATAAAGGCAAATCTAAACCAGCTGCAATATCTTCTGTTAAACCTGAAGGAGAATCACAAATACCAATGATTTTTTCATAGCCAGCATCATTTAAGGCCTGAGTGATTAAGCCAGCAGGATTGGTTAAATTCAATATCCAGGCATCAGGAGCGGTTTTTTTGATCTCTTTCACGTATTCCAGAATAACAGGTATTGTCCGCATGGCCATAGCAAAACCTCCGGGACCTGTAGTTTCCTGACCTACAACACCATATTTTAAAGGAACCCGTTCATCAATAATTCTCGATTTAATATCTCCAACTCTGACTGTAAATAAAATCAGATCTGCCTCTTTAAAAGCTTTTTTACTATCTAAAGTATAATTAATAGCAACATCTTCAACATTTTGATGGGAAGTTTTTATCTGATTAACAATTTTATATATTGCATCCAACCTTTTTTTGTCTATATCTAATAATGTGATTTCTTTCAATTCAAGTTCTCTGCTTTTCGCCAGAAGTCCGTTTGTTACCTGAGGTGTTCTAACTCCACCTCCACCAACTATCACAATTTTCAATTTAAGCCCTCCTCATTTCTGATTCTACTTCTTTCCAGCCAGGAAATGCAGTGGTTCCACCTATTTTTTCTGTAGATTTTGCACCACAATAAACTCCTAATTCTAAAGCTTCCCTAATATCATATCCTTTTTCCAGAGCAGCTATAAAGCCCGCTGCAAAAGAATCTCCAGCTCCTGTGGGGTCTAAAAAATCAACTTCCAATGAATCAACACTGCAAATCTGTCCATTCCTAGAAATTGCCACTGCTCCTTCAGCACCAAGAGTTATTACAGCCTGAACGCCCCACTGATTAAATTTATATAAAATATCTTCTTTTTTTTCTAAAGAAGTAAGAGCTTTTGCTTCCAGTAAGTTGCAAAAGAAATAATCGGTAACTTCAAATAGAGTGACTAAATATTCTGTATTTTCTTTGTGCTTTTTTACTCCTTCCCATCCTGTGACCAGTGATGTTCTGATTCCATTTGCTTTTGCTTTTTTTAATAAAAACATAATCCTATCATCATATTCCAGTATTGAATGAAAATGACTAACCTTTTTCTGTTTGAAAAGAGATATTATTTTCTTATGTATTTTATTAATATCAGCTAAAGAACCCATTTTAGTAATAAAACCGCGATCATTATTATAAACAAAAGCAGCAGTAATATTGGTAGCCCCATTCTTTACTTTTTCTATATTTTTAAGGTTTATACCTTCTGATTGAAGATTATCAAAGATATAATCTCCGAAAAAATCATCACCAATTACTGATATTAATTCTGGATTGAGTTCTAATCTTGCCAGACCAACTGCGGTTATAGCCAAACCACCTGAAGTTAATAAAAAGTCCTTAGAAAAAACTTCTTTTCCAGGTTCAGGTTTATCTTCTAAATCAGAAAATATAATATCTGCAAACACCGGTCCATAGACAACTACCTTGTTTTCCATTCGCCTTCCCCCTATTAACTTTTTATTCAGCTCTGCCGATGATTTTAAAATGATATAAATCTGTTCTAAATATATTTACACAATAGATTATCGGTTCCTGATTTTTATCAAAATATTTTTCTTCAGCTGCTAAAACTGGTGATTCAGGACTTAAATTCAACCTTTTAGCAATTTCAGCTTCCGCAGCTATAGCTCTTAACTGTAACTCTGAATATCCTAAATTAATACCCCTCTGTTCTCGAAGATAAACAAAAAGAGATTCTCCCATTTCTTCAATAGTAAAATTCTCGCCTATTATTGAAATAGGTAATTTATCAACCGTATACATCATTGGCTTATTATCCCCAGTACGCACTCTCTCTATAACTGCTATTAACGAACCGGTTTTTATATCTAAGTCATCTGCTATTTTTTCATCAGCTTTTTCCCAGTGAAAATCTATATAGCTGGTACCGGGTTTCATATCTAAATCTTTAATACTTTCAGTAAAGCTTTTTAATCTTTCAGCACCACCACTGACCGGAATATCTGATCTTGTTATAATAGTTCCTACACCATGAATCCTGTTAACTAAACCATCTTTTTCTAAAATACCAACCGCTTCCCGAATTGTTGTTCTGCTAACTCCCATTTTAGTTGAAAGTTTAGTTTCTGAAGGTATTTTTTCTGAATCAATATATTCTCCATCCGTTATTTCTTCTCGTAATTCTTCAGCTATTTGAATATATAAAGGTTCTCTTTTTCTTTTTTCGATCATAATCTCACCTTCCCAAACAAATTGACTGTTTTCTGTCCTCAGTCCTCATACCTCTCAAAATCAAATTTTTATTTCATTTATTAGTTTACCATAATATTTTAAAATTATCAAACAATTTAAAAAATTAAATATATTTAATATAAAAAAACTCCCATCAATTTAGTTTAACAGGAGTTAATCAGTGTATCGGATCAGCCAAAAACCAGATACGTTGTATTAAATTAATGGGCGTTTCAATAACAGCTGCTATCGCTATTATAACGCCCTTAATATTCAATGGCGGAGAGACAGGGACTCGAACCCTGACACCTTTCGGC
>JBKHDA010000127.1:0-2943 GCA_046541575.1 Halanaerobium sp.
GGAGCAGCTATAGTAACAACTTATGAGGGAGTGGGTTCTGAAGAAATTGAGAATTTAATAACCCGACCGATAGAAAGTTCTATTTCTACTGTAGAAGGTGTGAAAAATATAAGTTCAATTTCTTCAATGGGGCAATCAACAGTTGTAGTTGAATTCAACTGGGGAACTGATATGGATTTTGCTGTGCAAAATTTAAGAGAACAGACTGATTTAGTCAACAGTGCTTTATTACCTGATGCTGCAGATAGTCCACTGATATTTAAATTTGATCCTGCTATGCTGCCGATTATGATTTATGGTCTAAGTTCTGATGATTTAGAATTATATCAATTAAAAAAAGAGGTTGAAGATAATATTGCACCTGAATTAGAGCGTCTACCTGGAGTAGCTCAGGTGAATATTCAGGGTGGTTTAGAAAGAGAAATAATTATTTCTTTAAAAAGAGAGAAGTTAAATTTTTATAATCTTGATCTTTCAACTATTAATAATATCCTGATAAATGAAAATTTAAATACTTCAGCCGGAGAAATTAAACAGGGAAATAAAGATTTATTAGTTAGAGCTATTGGAAAATTTAAAAGCCTGGAAGATATTAGGAATATAAATATTCCTATAGGAGAAAGTGGAAAACTTAAGTTATCCGAAATAGCAGCCGTTGACGATAGTTTTGCTGATCCTGTTACCATATCTCGCTCGAATCAAAAAGACAGTGTGGGCCTTTATATTCAAAAACAAACTGATGCCAATACGGTTGAGGTGGCAAATAGGGTTAGAACTAAAATGGAAGAAATAAAAGAAGATTATAATTCACTAAATATTTTTCTTGGTATGGACCAATCAGAATTTATTCAGAATTCTATAGATAACGTAAGTCAGAATGCTGTATTAGGTGGAATTTTAGCAGTAATAATTCTTTTTATTTTTTTAAGAAATATTAGAAGTACAATTATAATCGCAACTGCAATTCCAGTTTCTATCATTGCAACATTTGTCTTAATGTATTTTGCTGATATTAATTTAAATATAATTTCTTTAGGTGGATTAGCTCTGGGAGTAGGAATGCTAGTTGATAATGCAATAGTTGTTCTAGAAAATATTTATCGGTATAGAAGTATGGGGGAAGGTAAAATAGAATCAGCTAAAGAAGGAAGTACGGAAGTTGCGATGGCTATTGTGGCTTCAACTATGACAACTGTAGTAGTATTTATGCCTGTTTTATTTGTAGAAGGGCTGGCTGCCCGACTCTTTAAAGATCTGGCCTTTACAGTTGCTTTTTCACTTTTAGCATCATTAATTGTTGCCTTAACTTTAATACCTATGCTTGCTTCTAAAATTTTAAAATTAAGCCAAAAAGAAATTGAGCGTCAGAAAAAACAGGGTCGAATTATAAGTATTTATAAAGCACTTTTAACTAAAGCTTTAAATCACCGCTGGGTGGTAGTAATCATACTGGTGATTTTACTTGGAGGAAGTATCATGCTGCTTCCATTAATCGGATTTGAGTTTATGCCTGCAGCAGACCAGGGTGCTTTTGCAATTTCATATACTTTACCAGTTGGTAGTTCTCTGGAAGAATCAAATAGGGCAGCAGTAGAAATTGAGGAAATACTGAGTGAGATACCTGAAGTAGATATAATGATGACTACTGTTGGTACTACAGATATTATGCAGGGTATAAGCAGCAGTAATAGTGGTTCAATTAATGTGGACTTAGTTGATTTAAACGAAAGAGAGCGCTCTATAGATCAGATTATGGAAGAAATAAGAGAAAAAGTTAAAATTCCAGATCTTAACTTAACTGTTGCCTCTCAAAGTGGAATGGGTGGTCAGGAGAAACCAATTAATATAAAGATTAAAGGTAATGATTTTAAGATATTAAAGGAGTATAGTGCTTTAGTTGTAGAAGAAATTAAAGATATAAGTGGTTTGAGAGAAATAGAAGATAGTTTTGAAGATGGACGTCCAGAACTTCAGGTTAAAATAAATAGAGAAATTGCTTCTAAGTTTTCAATAAATTTAAATCAGCTGGCTGCTTCTTTAAAAAATGCAATTAGCGGTACAGTTAATACCAGATATGAAGTAGAGGGTGAAGAATATAATATTAGAGTAAGAGTGGACAGGAATGATTATAATACTTTTAATAAGTTATCTAATTTAAATATAGTTAATAATCTAGGAATAAATGTCCCGCTGACCAGAATATCAGATTTTGAATTAGTAGAGGGTCCAGCAGAAATATTGAGAATTAATCAAGATAGATATGCAGAAATTACAGCAGATCTTTTTAATAGAGATCTGGGCAGTGTAGTTAATGATATAAGGTCAGAGTTGGCTGACTTTGAACTTCCTGAAGGTTACGAAATCAGTTATGAAGGGCAATTTGAAGATTTAAATGAGTCATTTACAAGTTTAGCTTATGCATTTTTGCTTTCTATTGTTTTAATTTATATGGTTATGGCTTCTCAATTTGAGTCTTTAATTCATCCCTTTATTATCATGTTTACTATACCTCTTGCAGTAATAGGAGTTATACTTTCACTTTATATTAGCTCTAATATAATTTCAGTTGCTTCTTTAATTGGTTTAATAACTTTAGCAGGTATTGTTGTAAATAATGCCATTGTTATGGTTGATTATATTAATCAGCTTAGGAGGCAGGGTACAGAAAAAATTGAAGCTATCATTTCCTCAGGAGTAGTAAGATTTAGACCAATTATGATGACAGCCTTAACAACTATCCTGGCTTTAATTCCTATTGCTTCAGGAATTGGGGAGGGGTCAGAATTATCACAGCCAATTGGAATTGTTATAGTAAGCGGCTTAAGCTTTGCTACCTTTTTAACTTTATTTATTATTCCGATTTTCTATTCTTTAATTACTGATTTAAAAGAAATTACTGTTTCTAAAATAAGAGGTATAGACAGAAAAGAAGTATCTAAAATG
>JBKHDA010000128.1:0-2910 GCA_046541575.1 Halanaerobium sp.
GGATAGTCTGATCTTCAAAACTGTGTTCCTGAAAAAGTTCATAGGTTCTATCTAAGAGATTGCCCTGAATATCAAGTTCTTTTTTTAATTCTTCTTTAGGTATTGATTTTAAATAATTAAATAACTTTTTAGTCATATCTTCTTTTAAAATATCTCTACCTTTTTCTTCCCGCTTTCTCTGATGATTTTGAGTTTTGCTGGGTGATAATATTATTTTCATAATTCACATTCCTTTCTTTATTTCATCATATTATTTTCTTATTTTAATATATTCAAGAAAAAAAAGACTATTCCTTTTATAGTGCAGCTGTTAAATATATTATTTTTAAAGGATTTATACTTTTGAGGTTTAATATTAATATATAGAACATTTTTGATTCAATATATGATAAGGAGGAAAAATCTATGTTTTCAATTTGTGCTAGCTGCAAAGAAAAGTCATGTAAGCAGGAAGATGAAGAGTATCCAGAATGGTGTATAATAGAGGATAAGAATTGGTTTAAAGAATTAGCTCCTAAATATGAAGAAAAGGAAAATAATCTTCTTTTTAAAACTGCCGCTCATGTAGAAAAAACTGGTTATAAAAAGTGGCCTAGATTAAAAGAAATAGCAGAGTTTGCAATCAAGGCAGGATTTGAGACAGTTGGTATAGCTTTTTGTATTGGTCTTAAAAGAGAAGCAGAGGTTGCAGCCGATTATTATCAGGAAAAAGGTTTAAAGGTAGCTTCGGCGGTTTGCTGCTGCGGTAACTTTGATAAAAAAGAATTAGGAATTCCAGCTGAAGATCGTTTTTCTGAAGAAGGTTTTGAAGCCGCCTGTAATCCGATAGCACAGGCAAAGTTCTTAGAGGAATCAGGTTCAGAATTTAATATAGTTTTGGGCTTATGTGTTGGACATGATAGTTTATTTTTTAAATATTCTAAGGTACCAACTACAGTTCTGGCAGTAAAAGATCGAGTATTAGCACATAATCCTTTAGGAGCAGTGTATAATAGAGAAAGTTATTATAAGGATTTAGATTAAAAAAGGCTACTGGAAAATAATCCAATAGCCTGATAATTGTAAGAAATAAAAACAAATTTTAATAAGCATTTTCAAATATTTCTTTAATTTGTTCCTGTGTCCCTTTTCTAGGGTTAGTTAAAGCATTACCGTCCTCTAATGCTAATCTGGCCATATCTTCAAAATCTTCTTTTTTAATCTCAAAGTCAGATTGACTTAAGGAGGTAGGGATACCTATATCTTCAGCTAACTTCTTTATTTGATCAAGGGATGCTTCTGCGGCTTCTCTGATAGACATCCTGCTGGTATTTACACCAAAGAGTTCTGCGATTTTTGCAAATCTATTTAATTTATCAATTTCATCTTTAATAGCTTCTATTGACTCTTCAGTTTCTATAGTTTTATAAAAATCATCAGTTATTCCTTTGGCTTCTAATATTTCTGCGAAGCGTTCTACATTTGCCCCCAGATTAAATTTCTCTACATATGGAAGCAGTATGGCATTTGCAATACCATGCGGCATATCATAAAATCCACCCAGCTGATGTGCCATTGCATGAACATAACCTAAACCTCCATTATTGAAAGCAAAGCCTGAGAGGACTGAAGCATTAGCCATGTTTTCTCTGGCTTTAATATTTTTACCGTCTTTTACAGCAGTTCTAAGATTTTCTGCAATAAGCTTAATAGATTCTATAGCAGCTGCATCTGTTAATGAATTAGCAGCAGTCGAAACATAAGCTTCTACTGCGTGAGTAAGTGCATCCATACCGGTGGCAGCAGTTAATCCTGGTGGTTTTCCAACCATCAGCTCCGGGTCATTTATAGATACATCAGGTGTATTTCTCCAGCTAACAATAACAAATTTCACATTGGGAGTTTGCGATGTATCTGTAATAACAGTATGCCTGGTCACTTCACTGGCAGTACCGGCTGTGGTATTAACACAGATTAGAGGTGGAGTTTCATTTTCCAGCTTTTCAATTCCTGCATAATCTTTATAAAGGTCGCCATCATGTGAGGCAGCAATTCCAATTCCTTTACCACAGTCATGTGCACTTCCGCCTCCAATAGTTAATATCATATCACAATTTTCATTTTGATAAATTTCTAATCCCCTGTAGACATTTGTATCTTTAGGATTAGGTTCTACTTTATCATAAAAAGCATACTGGATCTTTTCCTGTTCTAAATACTTTATAACCTGATCTACAGGGCCACCTTCCATATTTTTCAAAAAACTATCTGTTACTATTAAAACTTTTTTTGCCTTAAGTATTCTGCACCTTTTTCCCACTACTTCAACACATCCAGGTCCCATAAAATTAACGGTAGGCAGCATATAATCATAATAGCTGGACATAATGATCCTCCTTTTGATTTAAAACAATTCATATTAAATAAAAATTTAACAAAAAAGCAAAAATTATCAAAATATTTAAAAAATAAATTTATAGAATTATTGTATCTAAAATATGATTAAATGTCAACGAATTTAGAATAGAGATCTTCTTCAATTTCATCTCTGTTTTAAAGTAAAGGATGTTGAGATAATTACTTTGCAGTTTAAGTATTAAATGCTCAATTAAAAAGTTGTCAGGATTTACCCCAAAATACAAAAAGACCCGACTCTCGACAGGTCTCTAAAATGGGCATCAGTTCTTAATATTCAATGGCGGAGAGACGGGGACTCGAACCCCGACACCTTTCGGCTTCACCGGATGTCAAGTCCGGCTCCTTAGCTTTTTTAGTTAGTATCAGGTAGTGCCAACCATTCCGCCAAAACAGTGGTTTTAGGTGCTTTTTAGCTAATAGTTTATCACCAAGTATCAGCTGTTATCAGATTTTTTGTTAGGATTGTGTCAGGATTGATGTAATAATTTTTGCTTCAAAGAATACTTTTGCGAA
>JBKHDA010000129.1:0-2831 GCA_046541575.1 Halanaerobium sp.
CATATGCGGGTAATTTCATTTTTAGATGATTTTATTAAAGAAAGATTTAATTTAGCTGAAAATAAAAAGCTTAAAGAAAGAGAAGCTTTATCTCAGGCAGCTGAGATTTTTAATGTTTTTCAGCAGCTGGATAATCTTAAAATGAGTTCAGCTGAGAGTGAGGGCAGATACTTACTGGAAGAAATTAAGGATTTGCCGCCAAAAAATTCTCAGATGGCTCTTGATATTCTAGCCCGTTATCTGGCAGCAGAATTATATTCAGATTTTGCTGATTATGCGGAAGAACTGGAAGCTGAACAGATGAAAAATCCTGACTTTTTAAGACTTTTATATCTTGCCGATTCTCAGCAGGGAAATTTAAAAGAAGCAGAAGAAAAAATCAAAACTGCTTTTACCATCGAAAAGAGCAGAAAAGACGGTCATTTTCACAACTGGCAGGTAGCCTCTGATTATTTAAGATTTCTAGTTGGTCAGGGTGCTGCTCAGGATTTAGCTGATTTTATTAGTGATTTTGCTGAGCTGCTGGGAGAAGACGATAATCTGCTGGCAAGTTTAATGATGTTAGTTGAGAACGAAGATGCCAGAAATTTTCAAAAAGATCTGCTGAATAAACTGCTGGAGCTTATTGATGCTGACCTAATTGATCAGATTAAGAAAAAAGATATTTACAATAACCGCTTATTTATCAGTCTGGCTGCTTTAGATGGAGAAGAGACAATTTATGACCAGGGAAGAGAAATAACCACTCAGGACTTAAAAGATGTTATTAATGGGGTTGAGGACGCTGGGGTTGATACTCCTGTCCTAAGTTATGCTAAATTAAGACTTTTAAAATACAGGTCAGACCTTGCTGAAGAAGAAAAAGATAGGCTGGTAAAGACAGTAAAGGAGTCTGCTGTTGAGAGTTATTTTGATACTGTTGCTTATTATGAGACGATTTTAAGATTTGCAGATCCAGCGCCAATTTTAACAGAAATTCCACACGGGAAATACCTGGATGATGAATATCTAGACTTTTACAGATTAATAGCAGCTTTAAAACTCAACTATTATGAAATGGGTACCGAACTTTTTCACCGCCAGCTTTTAAGAGAAAGCAAAGAAAATAAGGTGATGAGCTATCTGGTCAGACTGCTGCGCTATTTTAAAGAGGATAAGCTGATTGAGCACTTTAAAGCAATGGAAGTTGATGATAAAATAATTAACTATTTGAAAAAGCTGACAGAAAAAAGAAAATAAAGGAAAGTGCGTCAATATTTAATTTTAAACTTATAATCAGCTTCAGAGGGATAAGTAAATAACTTTAAGAAAAAATTCTTAAAAAGCCTTGTCATTGAAGGCGAAAATTATTATAATATAGCTATAACAGCAGGGGCGGAATCTTAAAATTGAGAGCTGCACCCACCAAAAGCTGTTAAATAAAATAAGTTTAGTCCACCTGGATCAATGGACTGGGATGGGAGGAAAAGAAAATAAAAATCAAGACAAGACAGATTGTGATTGCTGGTATGTTGGGAGCTATTTCTATAATTTTAGGTGCTACAGGACTGGGTTTAATTCCCTGGCCAAGTGCAGCCGGTCATGCAACTATAATGCATCTTCCGGCTATTTTAGGAGGAATTATTGAAGGACCAATAGTTGGACTTCTGATTGGTTTGATCTTTGGTATTTTTAGTTTTATCAGGGCAACCAATCCAATTTTTGCTGATCCGATTATTGCTGTGCTGCCGCGTCTCTTTATTGGAGTTGCTGCTTATTATGCTTATCGCTCAACTAAAAATTTTAATCAGAGTACTTCTTTAGTTCTGGCAGGAGCAGTAGGGACTATTGTCAATACAGCCGGTGTGTTAATTTTGGCTGTTATTAGAGGTTATTTACCTGCAAGTGCTGCCTGGGCTGTTGCCTTTACAAACGGAATTCCGGAAATAATAGTAGCTGCAGTATTCTCTTTAATTATTGGTAAAGCCTTAATTAATTTTCAAAATAATAGTTAAGATAAAAAGACTGGAGCAAATGCTTCAGTCTTTTTTGCGACAGCTTGGTACCAGGTACAAAACGGCCGTTTTGTACCTGGTTATAAAGAAATAATTCACATAATATTGTTTTTTTGACTTCATTACTCCAGTTAATGTATAATATAATATATAGATTAGGAGTAATCAACTCCGTTTTAAGGCTTGAGAGGAGGAGTTAAAATGAAAGATAAGCAGAGAATTAAAGAAGTGCTGGAAAATACTGAGATATTACTTGAGCCAGACAATTTAATTTCTACCGAACATGATACAACTCTCCACTATTATGTACTCAGCAAGCCATATTATCTGGAAGAATTTCCGGAAGAAGGACCAGAAACTAAGGTGAGAGAAGGCAGGATCACCTGGGAAAAACCTAAGCTTTTAACTCCGGATTATATGATAAATATGAGTGGATTTAGTGGTGAAGCAAAAAAAGCTATGGAAATGATAGCTAGTGAAAATCCAGATTTAGCTGGTTTGTTATATAAGATGAATTACCGCAAACAATCCATTAGTACCTTTACTGTCAGTAGGGAAATTGAAGCTGCTGAAGCTGAAATAAGAGATGATATAGATGAGGATGATGACAGTCTCACGGTAATAATAAAGGGTGTAGATGAACTCTGGGATGTTTCACTGATGAAATTTATCCAGACTTTAATGTTAAAGAGTGCCTATAAATCACAGCTGCCTGACTATGAAGAAAAGGGTTTTTTGAGCACAGATGATAAAGGCTACTCTGTAGTTACCAGAAATCTTGAAGGACTGCCGATTGCAGCCAGTGAAGAGATCGAAAAAATGTTTGAGATGGTTAAA
>JBKHDA010000130.1:0-2822 GCA_046541575.1 Halanaerobium sp.
ATACTTAACAGTGTGGTTAGAACCACAATTAAAATCATAATTAAAGGACTTAATATATAGCTTCTCAATGGATTAATAATCATCTCAATTCTGGAAGCTCCCAGAAAAGATAAGATCAAAGTTAATAATTGTTCTCCTAAAATATTGGCAGTAATTGTGCCGATAATGATCGCAAGAATCAGAACAAAGAGAGCTTTAGTAATATACTGAATTTTAATAGACTCAATAGAAGTACCAATACTTTTCATGATTGCAATTTGAGCCTTATCTCTGGCAATTAAGGTTTTTAGGAAAAGAGAAGTTATTAAAATAATTACAACTACAGCAATAATGATAGCTGCAGTAGTTAAAATGTTTAGCTGCTTAATTGTATCACCAAGGGTCTGTTCTAAATATCCCTGCTGGTCGATAATCCTGGTATTATCAAAAACAGTTTCATATTCTTTTATTTTTTCATTTAGGTTTGAATTAACATTAAGATAAATATTATACCAGCTTGCATTTTGATAGTCGGCTGGAATATTAGCTTTAGCGCTTCTGCCGCCATTGGTGATGTCCTGATAAATACCTGTGACTGTCATTTCTCTTTTTTGATCTTCAATTATCACCGGGAGTTTCTCGCCTATATCTTTATTTAACTCAGATGAACTTAAATAGGATAAGGCAATTTGATCATCATGAACAGGTGCTTCACCTTCTAAATAATCTACATTAAAATCACTAAAATCTCCAGTCTGAATATATATGTTTTCTTCCAGACCTTCCTGATTTATAATCTTATAGCGTGAAGTTACAAAAGCTCCCTGTTCTAAGACATCAGGATCACCTGCCAGATAAGTTTTAATCTGCTCAAAACGATCCTGTATTCCTTCTGTATATCTGAGGTCCATTATAATATCACTTTCTGCTATTCCCATATATCTGACAAATTCTGGAGATTTAATAGTATTTAAAAAGTTTAAGGGAACAATGATTATAAATGTTGTTAAAATGAAGACCACAAAAAGAATAATAAATAATCGAAAACGCAGCAGCACATCTCTTAATCCCAGAAAAATATTTGCATTAAGCAGTTTGTTTTTGGAAAGAGCAAATCTTCTTTTATTTAAGCCGCTCGTGGTATTAACTCCCATTCGAATGGCTTCTACTGGAGAAATTTTCTTAAACCTTCTTAAAACAAAGATTGAAAATCCGATTACTGCTGCCGCTATCAGAAAGGCGGTAAGCAGTGGTAATAAAACTTGAAAAGCTGATTTTGGAGCTTCACCTGTATATAATAAAATATTTTTTAAAAAGCTTTTTCTTAAAGCTAAATAAATCAAAAATCCAACTGCCGAACTGCTTAGAGCTATAAAAAGGTATTTAGATAAATAAATTTTCTTAATATCTCGGGCTGCAATACCGATTCCCTTCATTACACCAATTTCTTTATAATCTTCTTCAATGGTAAGTAAAATGATAAATCTTAAACATAAAAGAGCAATTACATTTAATAATAAACTGATTAATATTATAACTGCAGCTATTAAGCCATCAGTCAGGCTGTTAAACAGCTTGAAAATTTTATAATCAACTGCTGGCCCCTTCTCCGGCAGCTCAGATTGAGAATACTGATTTGTAAATTCACTGATTTTTTCCGGATTATTCAGCTGAAAACTGATTAAATATTCGGTTTCTCCTATCTGATTTTTCATTTTCTCAAAATCAGCCTGGTTAACAACAAAGCGCTTGGAACTAATAATAGAAGGGTTCATCTGAGCATCTCTAACAAATTCTTTAATGGTAAAATTTAGTTTAAATTCATCATTTTGAATTACTAGACTATCCCCAGGGGATAAATTTTTTCTCTGCCTGTAATAAATGGGAACTGCAATCTCTCCCGAGTCAACCTCTATAATTTCATTATTTAAATTAAGCAGAAAATCAAATGATTGATTTTGTTTAACAAAGCCTATATCCATTACTGTCTCATTTTCTGGCTGCTCACTGTTAATAAATATTTCTGAACCCGGTATATTAATCATTTCTGAGCTCTGCTGTTCTTTTACATTTGCGTTTTGCTGACTCCAGTTTTCGATAAGTGCCTGGTCAATTTCACCGGAGTGGTACTGAACAAAATGAGGAAGTGCAGCCAGTTTAAACAAATTATCTACAGAATCATTGAGAGTTAACAGCATATTAGTTCCACCTGCCATCAAAAATGATGAAAGCAGAATGAAAATAAAGACAGCAAATGTGATAATTTTCTTTTTTAATAAATCGTACTTTAAAATTTTTAAGATCACAGCAGTTCAACTCCTCAAACTTTATTATATTTTTCTAATAAACTCATTTAAAGCTGCTGCTATTTCAATAATTTTATTGGAATCTACAATATTTAAATTATCTTTAGCAGTATGAGTGATTTCCTGACTGTCAATATTATCAATAAACCATTTTGAAGAAACTGCAACTGCCGGCACCCCATACTGGAGAAAGATGCTGTGATCTCCCTGGGCCCATTTGCTGCCCCTGACAATACCGGGATAACTCTTTATTATCTCTTCTAGCTTCTTTTCCAGTGGAACTTCTAAATCAAAGCTGGAAAAAGAAGTGTTTCCTAGCTTATAAGCTGCCCCATCAATGTTGATATTTAAGAAAATACTGGCAAAATTATTCTGATTGGCTTTTATATATTCCATCTGGCCGGGTACTGAATAATAGTCCTCACCGTTAAAAGCAACCAGTTCAATTAGTTTATTACCATCATAATCTTTTAGAAGTTCAGCCAGAATCAGTAGTATAGTAACACCTGTAGCATTATCAATGGCCCCGGGGCTGCC
>JBKHDA010000131.1:0-2769 GCA_046541575.1 Halanaerobium sp.
TATCGGGAACAACAATATGATTTACAGTCCCTTTTTCTAAACCACCTTTGCACATCAAGCATTTTTCCATATTGCTTCACCTCCGATTCTTAAAATCATCTTCCCAAATTTTTTCATCAGGGTAATAAGTGGTAATCATCTATAATTTATTTAAATCTTTCATTTTTCTCACTCTCAAGTCAACTTTATTTTTTACATTTCTGATTAACTTCATATTCAAAAGCCCACTCTGCTGCTTCATATTCATCATCAATAATATTTTTATCTTGTTGATAATTAAAATAAAAATATTTAGAACTGAATCCGTATTTTTTTCAAATTTTTTAAGTTTACCGAATTTAGCCGAGAAAGCCTCGCTTATGATAATGGGCGGGGATGAATCGGCTAATATATATTTTAAAAATCTTTATATTTGTTGAACGTTTGTTCTTTTAGTGGTATAATATATTTAGTAATAAAGTTTTTTGCATTGTCTTAAAATATCATTAATAATTAATGAAAAAGGTGATTAATATGCAATTAACATATGTGCTGGAGTTATTAAAACCAACTAAAAGAAAAGAAAATATATTTTTAAATAACATTGCAGAAGTAGTTATAAATCGTCAGGCTGTAGCTGCTAAACTTAAAACTGGAGAAACTAAATTGAGTTCTGCTGAATTTAAGGAAATAAAACTACCTTCTGCTGTTAAGAATCAGAATATTAGGGAAGTTAAAGCTCTCTATAAACTATTTTTAAAATCTGGTTCTGATAAAGAAAATATAGAATTTAAGGATAATCAACCCATCTGCTATAATAATCAAAATTATAAAATTGATCAACATATAATTTCAATTCCTCTTTATAATACTAAATGTCAAAGATTTGCCTTCCCTGTTAAGCAGACTGAAAGATTTGAAAAACTGCAGCAGCATATCGATAGTGGCTGCAAATTGGGTAAAGCCTGTCTCTTCTACAAAAGAGGTAAATGGTATTTTGCTGTAACAATTAAAATCGCTGTTAAAAAAACTTCTAACTCTAATTTAATGGGGATTGACATAGGGCTTCGTCAATTAGCGGTTGCCAGTGTTAAAAATCATCAAGGCAAAGAAATTAATCGCCAATTCCACAGTGGTAAACAAGCAGGTTTTATCCGTAAGAAATATCGTATGTTAAGAAGAAAACTGGGTCAATCTAAAAAAGTTAAAGCTATTAAAAATATTAATGACAAAGAGCAGAGATGGATGACTGATTCAAACCATAAAATTAGTCGCCAACTTATTAATCTTGCTGTGCAGGAGCAAGTTGGTACTATAATTATGGAGAATCTAGAGAATATCCGAAATACTGCTAAGAGTCTTAATAGCGCTGATAGAAATATCCACAGCTGGACTTTTTATCAACTTCAACAATTTATCGAATATAAAGCTGAATTAGCTGGGATTAAAGTGGAATATATAAATCCAAAGTACACTTCTCAGAGTTGTTCTAAATGTGCTAAAGTTAAAAAATCTAATCGCAAAGCTAATCTATACTCTTGCGAGTGTGGTAATCATATCCATGCTGATTTAAATGCAGGTCGTAATATAGCTAATAAATATTTAGAACAACAATCTGCTTAAATGGTAATAGTTTAAGTGCCTGAGTGCCTAGATTAGTAAGAATAATACTAGGATTATGCTATTAGAATGCATAATCGGCTATCTCAGGAGGGCTGATGGCACAGCCTGAAGTCGAAGATATGACGGTCTCGATGACCTAATATCTAAATTATCTATGCGTAATCCAAAAGAAAATTTAGATGAGACGGTCTCAATGACCAAATACTGAAACTATCATTGCGTAATCAAAAGAAAGTTTCAGTAAATTAGGCTACTAGAAATAGACTGCCTTCTAATCATTCGACAACCTCGTGACGGACCCGCTGGTCTAATATCGAAACTATCATTTCATAATACCAAAGAGAGTTTCGGTGAAAGTTCCTTTAAGAAATCCTCGTTTGTGAGCTTTGCGAACAGGCGGGGAGGATGTCAATAGATGAATGATTAGGTTCTATAGCTGAATTAAATTTCATCAAAATTCCTCCTACGCATTTCCCAAATCCTTTTTCAGTTGATCTAAATCATCAATGTTAAAAATAGAAACTTTCTGATTTCCTAAATATTTAATGAAATCTTCTTCTGTCATTTCAGCCAATTCAGCACTTTGACCAATAGATAATTTTCTTTCTTTGAAATATTTAACTGCCAGGGTTCTTTTCATTTCTTCAATCATTTCATTTTCATCCAATCTTAAACTCAAGAGTATTTCTTCGGGCAACTCAATTTCTTTTTTGATACTCATAATTATTTCCCCTTTTAATGGATTTTTTAAGTTAAAGCTATTATACTGATATTATATCATTCAACTATAATTAATAAAGAGAGGGAAATCCCAATGAAAAGAATGAGTAGCAAAGAAATTAAAGAGGCAATAGCAAATACCAGATTCAACCCTAAAAAAATTACTCCAAAATGGAGAAATACAGTTGAGTAGTATTCTCTGTTTTTGAGTTTTCCGCTACTCACGGGAAACCAGTCTTTTATCTTTTTAGAATGATATTTTTTTGCGACCCCGTCATTTGCGTAGGTCAACCATACACTCTGACTTCTAACATATTTAAATATTTTTGCAGAATCTACAATGAAGCTCTCTTATCAAAGTGATAATTCAATCATATCTATCTGGATATTCTGGATTAAACAAAAATATTTACCGGCTCCAGACCATCCACTTTCAAATCAGGATCC
>JBKHDA010000132.1:0-2711 GCA_046541575.1 Halanaerobium sp.
AAACCCACTGGAGCTATACCAGCAGGTCCTTAATAATCTATTTATTTCCAATTTTTTCTAAGTACCCGGTACCTAAATTCGGTTTAGCTTTTCAACAATTTCTTCAACCTGGGCCCTGCTGACTGCCCCCTCAGTGAACATGGTCAGTGACCTTAAAGGCATGTATTTAAACATTGCTTCCATCATCTCATTTTCTTTTGCTCCCAGACTTTCCATTAGGTCATTTCCCTTTAGATATTTATCCATTAGCTGATTAAAGTATTCCTCAACCTCTGGATCAGAAATAATATCTCCAAGATTGGTGTTAATTGTATATTCTACAGGCAGCTCAACTGTTGCCTCTACTTTTAGCTGCTCTTTAAGCCTAATATCTCTGGAAGAACTTCCGATTAAAATTTCATATTCTCCACTTTCCACATACCAGTCATCAATTTCTGTATTGTAATAGGCAAAGGCTCTTTTACCAAGCTCAAACTCAATTATTTTTTCCTGACCGGGCTCCAGCTCTACTTTATCAAATTCCTTTAATTCTTTTTCCGGCTTAATTACTGTGCTTTCTGGGTCGGCAATATAGAGCTGCACAATCTCTTTACCGTAAACATCACCTGTGTTTTTAACTTTCAGGCTGAGCTTTACTCGCTGCTGATCAGTGATTTCTGTTTCTTCTATTTTCAAATCACTGTACTCAAAATCAGTATAGCTCAAACCATAGCCAAAAGGAAATAGTGGTTCAACTTCTTTGCTGTCATAGTAGCGGTAGCCAACAAAAATACCCTCACGATATTCTACCTTATCTTTTTCCCCGGGAAAATACAGATAGGAAGGATTGTCACTTAATTTTTGAGGGAAGGTCTCTGCCAGTTTTCCGGAAGGATTAACCCTGCCAAATAAAATATCTGCTGCAGCTCCTCCAGCCGCCTCACCGGTTAAATATGCTTCTAAAACACCCTTAACTCTGTTTAACCAGGGCATAGTTACCGGAGATCCGTTACTTAAAACAACAACTATATTTTCATTTATTTCTGCAAGCTCATTAATTAGCTGATTTTGATTTGGCGGCATCTCTAATTTATCGCGGTCATAACCTTCTGACTCATAGCGATCAGGTAAACCGACAAAAACAATAAGCTTATCATTTTCTTCGGCCAGTTTTTTGGCTTCTGCAGTTAATTCAGGGTCAATCTCATCTTTATCTACTTCATATCCTGCGGCATAGGGAAGTCCAACCTCAGCATATTTATTTAACTCAGCATAGGCATTATCAACCTGATAGGGTTTGATATGGGAACTTCCTCCTCCCTGAAAGCGTGGTTTTTTAGCAAAGGCTCCAACTACTGCTAAACTGTCACTTTTTTTAAGAGGTAAGATTTCAGCCTCATTTTTAAGAAGGACCATTGAATCAGCCGCAATTTCTCTGGCCAGTTTGTGGTGCTCAGCTTTATTATAAGCTAAATCATCTCTGTCATTTTCAACAGCTGTGAAAACAATCTTTAAAATTCTTGCTGCAGCTCTGTTAAGACTCTCTCTGCTTAAGCTTCCTGCTTCAACTGCATCAACTATTGCTTTTTTTCCATCACCATAACTTGAAGGCATTTCAAGCTCCAGACCGGCTTCTATTCCTCTGTCACGATAATTAACTGCTCCCCAGTCAGAAACAACAAAGCCTTTGTGACCCCACTCTTCTTTTAAAATTTCAGTTAAAAGTCTTTTGTGTTCTGAAGCATGAGTTCCATTTACTTTGTTATAGGCACACATTACAGTCCAGGGTTGAGCTTCTTTAACCACCTTCTCAAAGGCTGATAAATAGATTTCTCTTAAAGTCCGCTCATCAATTTGGGCATCAACTGTCAGGCGCCTGTGTTCCTGATTGTTTGCTGCAAAGTGTTTGAGAGAAGTCCCAACTCCCAGGCTCTGAACACCTTTAACATAATTTGCTGCCAGCTCTGAAGCTAAAAGTGGATCTTCAGAAAAATATTCAAAATTTCGGCCGCAGAGAGGTGAGCGCTTAATATTAACCCCCGGTCCTAAAAGGATATTTATATCTTCTGTTTGACTTTCTTCTCCTAAAGTCTCACCCATTTTAGTCATTAAATCGCGATCCCAGGTACAGGCTAAAGCAGAAGCAGTTGGAAAACAGATTGCCTCAATACTTTCTCCCATAGAGGCTTTTTCTTCATTTTCCAGTTCTTTTCTTAAGCCATGAGGTCCGTCTGCCATCATAATTGCTGGAATATCGAGTCTTTTAATAGAATTAGTTTTCCATCTACCGGCTCCAGAACAAATTTCAGCTTTTTCTTCAACTGTCATTTCTTTAAGTAAATTTTCTATTTTTTCTTTCACAGTAAATCCCCTTTCGCTTATTAAAATATTTAAAGATTAAAAATATCTCCATGTTAATTATATTCACGAAAACGATTTACTTACCTTTAATTTTTTTAAAAAAATTTAAATTAAATTCATATTTTTGAATAAACACTCCTTATTTATCTGTGTTTTTTAAAAACTTTTCTGCAGCTTCAGCAAAAAAAGGAATAAATTACTCTAAAACAAAAAAGACAGCTCAAAATGAACTGCCCTCAAAAAAATATATTCTTTTTTTATAAATAACTGCTCACTAATTACTTTTCTTCCAGCCTCTGATATAAATCCATAAATTCTTTTGCCATATCTTTAAGTAAAATTGCTGTCATTAAATGATCCTGAGCATGGGT
>JBKHDA010000133.1:0-2541 GCA_046541575.1 Halanaerobium sp.
AAAAAATTAGTGTTTAATAACTTAATAGATAATATAGCAACTAAGCCCTGACTATATATTTGTAGTCGGGGTTTTTAACGTCTTCGTATAAGTATAGATTTATCAACCTGATGCAGTATTATTTGTTAAGAAAATTGCGTAGTTGGTAGATTTAGTATAAGAATATAATTAAAAAAAGGAAGTGGAAGTTAATTTGCAAAAGATTAAATTTAATGAATTAGATGTTTCAGATGAAATTTTAAAAGCAGTTGAAGAAATGGGTTTTGAAGAAACAACCCCAATTCAGACAAATGCTATTCCGGCAGTACTTGATGGTAAAGACATTGTTGGACAGGCACAGACAGGTACTGGTAAAACAGCAGCCTTTGGTATCCCTCTTTTAGAAGAAATGGATGCAGATAATAAAGATCCTCAGGCAATAATACTCTGTCCTACAAGAGAACTTGCTATTCAGGTATCGGAAGAACTAAAGCGACTGGCCAAATATAAAAGAAGAATTTATACTCTCCCGGTTTATGGAGGTCAGTCAATAGGCAGACAGATTAAAGCCTTAAACAAAGGAGTTCAGATTGTAATTGGTACTCCAGGTAGAGTAATGGACCATATCCGCCGTGGAACTTTAAAACTTGATAATATAGATTATTTTGTACTCGATGAAGCCGATGTTATGTTAGATATGGGTTTTATTGATGATATTGAAACTGTTTTAAGAGATATTCCAGAAGATAGACAGACCCTCTTCTTTTCGGCTACTATTCCCCAGTCAATTAAAAGATTGAGCAAAAAGTATCAGAAAAACTCAGAATTTTTGAGGGTTGCTCACGAAAAACTAACCGTACCTTCTATCGATCAGTATTACTATGAGATTAGAAGACACGAAAAGTTGAAGGCTTTAACCAGAATTCTAGATCTGAGCAGTCCCGAACTGGCCATTGTTTTCTGTAATACAAGAAAAATGGTTGATGAGCTGAACATTAAACTTCAGGCCCGCGGTTATTTAGCTGATGCGATTCACGGTGGTTTAAACCAGAATCAGCGTGACAGAGTAATGGGTAAATTTAGGAATGGAATCATTGAAATCCTGGTAGCTACTGATGTAGCAGCCCGCGGTATTGATGTAGACGATGTTGAAGCAGTATTTAATTATGATCTACCTCAGGATACTGACTATTATGTGCACAGAATTGGTCGTACAGGTAGAGCAGGAAAAAGTGGTGAAGCTCACAGTTTTGTAGTAGGTAAGGATATCTATAAGTTAAGAGATATTCAAAAATATACAAAATCAAAAATTAAAAGATCAGAAATTCCTTCTCAGAATGATATTGAAGAAGCTCAGTTTGACCAATTTAGTGATGAGCTGAGTTCATATATGGATTCTGCTGATTTAGGTAAATATATTGAGTTAATTGAAGATTTGATTGATGAGCAGTATTCTGCCCTGGAAATTGCAGCTGCTTTAATGAAAAAATCAATGGAAAGAGAAGATAATGATGATAATCAGACTGAAAGTTCAGGTCAGAGTTTTGGTGATACTGGTGCTGAGCCGGGAATGGTTAGATTATTTATCAATATCGGCAAAAAAGATAGAGTTTCTCCCCGCCATATTGTAGGTGCTATTGCTGGTGAAACAGGAATGCCCGGTGGATTAATTGGAGCTATTGATATTTACGATAACTTTACCTTTGTTGAAGTTCCCAGAGAAAAAGGTCATGAGGTATTACAAATCATGAAGGATAATTATATTAAAGGAACTAAAGTTAATATCGAAGCTGCAAGATCCAAGTAAATTTATTAGTTAAAAATTGATCTAAAAATAATATTATAAATAGAGAAATGGTGCCAGAAGCATAAAAACTTCGAGCACCATTTTTTTAGTTTAAATTAAATTTCAAGACAATTTTAATAAATAAAATTACTACTTTGAAATTATATTTACTTTATCCCGGTCTAAACCTTTTTAAATCTCCAGACTTTTGATGAAAAATCTCCCTTAAGCTGAGGAACTCTAATTCCATAATTCATTAATTCATCTCCACCATAAATTTCTCCACTGTAAATTTCTTTATAATCAGCTTCAGCATTTAATCCTTTCAATTTAAGCTTTTCTTCTCTGGGATTGGGTGCAGCCAGAACCTGATAAAAAGCTGCTAAAACCTCTTGTTGATTATCTGCAACATAAGACCAGGCCGTAAAATTACCTTCAAATGGACTTCTCAGTCTGTAAAAATTACCAAACTGGACCAGACTTCTGATTTCCTTATAATTATTTACCTGATCTTTTACAGCCATTATTTCTTCATTATTTAATTTAGTCATATCCAGCTCATAACCTAAATTACCAAAGCTGGCTACATCATATCTCATCTTAAGTGAGGTGCTGCGCTCTACCTGATGGTTGGGAACTGCAGAAACATGAGATCCTATTGAAGATGGTGGGTAAACCAGAGAGGTTCCATATTGAATTTTTAATCTTTCTACTGCATCAGTATCATCACTGGTCCAGGTCTGCGGCATATAATAAAGCATTCCCGGATCAAAGCG
>JBKHDA010000134.1:0-2518 GCA_046541575.1 Halanaerobium sp.
TTTAAAGCAGCAGTTTAAGTGTTAACTAACACTTTTCCACTACAAGGCAGGGGCTGAAAAATTCAGCCCCTGAACTTAAAATTTAGTTTCCCCAGGGTGATAATACCCTGTTTAGCCCCGGTCCAGATGACGGGGTTTATTTATAGAATAAAAGAAATTAAAGTAAAAGTTTTATTTTGAAAATAATTTAATTATTAGAGAATCAGTATTACTATAAAGATACAATTAGGTAAACACTAGCAGTTTTACTGTTGTTTTAAATTAAAAAATGTTATAATATTATTAGTAATAACTTTTTTTGGCAAATAAAGGGGGGGATCATTATTTCTACAGATAAAAGTAGCACCTTTAAGATAATTGATTTAGAAAGTGGAATGATAACTGCCGAGGAAATACGAAGTGAATTTGGAGGTATCTTAATCCCACCGGGCACCAGATTGGACAGAAGATTGATTGAACAGCTTAAAGAAATGGATTTAAAAGAAGTTAAGATAAAAACTGCAGCAGCAATCAAAAAAGATAAAAAAATGATTGCCAGAGATAAATATGAAAAAAGTCTGAATGATTTTTCTGAGGCCTACAAAAAAGCCTATTATATGAAAAAAGTTGATTTTAGAACAGTTAAAAGCCTGACTGAAGAGGCTATGGAAATTTCTCAATATCTGGATTTAGAGGATATTCTAAAAATAACTCGAGATATTGACATGTACACTTATTCCCATTCCCTTCATGTGGGAATTTTAGCCAATAAGTTTGGAAAATGGTTAAATTTAAATGAAAAGAATATCAGCAATTTAACCACAGCCGCACTGCTCCATGATATTGGAAAGAGCAGGTTAAAAAATGAACTTATTACAAAGCCTAGTTCTCTGACTCCAGAAGAATATGAAGAAGTAAAAAAACATTCCCGCTATGGCTATGAACTGCTCAAAAAAAGCAGCCGTTTTTCAAAGAGTATTATGGCCGGGGTTTTAACTCATCATGAGCATTATCACGGGGGAGGATATCCACTCGGACTGGAAGGAGAGGAGATTCCTTTGTTTGGCAGAATTATTGCCATCTGTGACACCTTTGATGCAGTAACTACCGATCGTCCATATCAGGAAGCTGTTTCCCCTTTTACTGCAATTAAAATGCTGGAAGAAGATTTTGATTCTTTTGACCACAGGTTAAAAATGCTATTTATTGAAAAAATCCCATATTCATTAATTGGTGATCAGGTGCTTTTAAGCAGTGGTCAGGTTGCAAAAGTTGTATTTATTAATCCCGGATATCCAGAAGCTCCAATTGTTAAGATAGAGGAAGATTATATTGACTTAAGTGACCAGAGTGAGCTCAGCATAGAAAAACTAATTAAAGATCTTGAGCAGACAGAAAAAATAAAAAGAGACACTGAAGCTAACTAGATTTGAGGAGTAGTTATGAATTTTTTATCTTTTTTACCTACAGGAGTAATAATTTTAAATATAATTTTCATTATTTTGCTAATCTTTTTTGAGAGGAAGGATCCGACTGCAACCTGGGCCTGGCTTCTTATTTTAACCTTGATTCCAGTTCTGGGTTTTATTCTCTACCTCTTTTTAGGTTTAACCCCCAAAAAGAGGAAGGTTTTTCAGCGTAAACAGGAGGAAGATGAATTAAAAAAATATGATCGAAAACTAATTGCTGCCGAATTAAATCGAAGAATTAAAGATTTTGATCATTTGGAACAGAGCATAATTCGGCTGGCATTTGAAAATGATCTACCTGCAGGATTGGGCTATAATCAGCTTAAGATATATACCAGTGGGCGGGATAAATTTGCTGATCTATTTGAAGATATAAAAAATGCTGAAGAATTTGTGCATGCCAATTATTATATAATTAATGATGATCAGCTAGGAGATCGGTTTATGCAGCTTTTAACTAAAAAGGCGGCAGAGGGAGTTGAAGTAAGGCTGCTCTATGATCGGATGGGCTGCAGAAATCTTTCGCGCTATGCGATTTTTAAACTGGAAGATGCTGGAGGAGAAGCAGCACCCTTTGCTCCCTTTGTACTTGATATGAATTATAGAAATCACCGGAAGAATGTGGTGATTGACGGTCAGATTGGCTATCTGGGTGGGATAAATGTCGGAGATGAATATTTGGGCCACTCTCACAGGTTTGGTGACTGGCGGGATACTCATCTTCGCTTAAAAGGCGAGAGTGTTGACAGTCTGCAGTACCGCTTTCTTTTAGACTGGAATTTTGCCACCGGTAATGATCTGGTAGGAGAGCAGAGATATTTTCCTGAAAAAGAATTGACAGGTAATGTGGCCTGTCAGATTGTCAGCAGTGGACCTGATTCTAAAGAGGCAGAAATTAAATCTTTATTTTTAAAAATGATTTATGAGGCGGAGAAGTCTATTTATATCCAGACTCCCTATTTTATCCCTGACCAGTCTATGCTGGAGGCCTTAAAGCTTGCCGCTCATTCCGGTGTTGATGTTAAAATTATGATTCCTGATCGCGGTGATCATCCTTTTGTTTATGCAGC